>JAYUWH010000042.1:0-18426 GCA_043753645.1 Bdellovibrionales bacterium | reverse complement strand
GAAAATAAATGGATCGTATGGAGAAATAAAAGATTTCCTAAATCCTTCAGTGCCAGCCAACACCAATCCCTTTAGTCGCTTTGGATTTCTTGTTTCATCCCTAAAACTAATATTTGAAAATTCAATTGAAACGCTAAGAAAAGGAATTTTAATTGGTCAGTACCAGTATCCAAAAGGTATATTTTACGGTGGAGCAGAAATCCCCTACCAAATTTCAATTTTAAAAGAATTGAAAGATGAGATCTTTTATCGCTATCAAAAAGTTTTCGTGGTGGATATTCACACGGGATATGGAAAAATGAATGAACTGCATTTACTTGCGAATTCCAAAGCTAGCGTTAGTAGCAAATTATTAAATTCTATATTTCAAAATCGAGTCGACTATGGAGATAAAGATAAGTTCTATCGTACTACCGGCGATGTAATTAGTTTTTTAGAAGCTCAGTCGAGTTCCGAGCATACTATTCATGGCGTGGTTTTCGAATTTGGTACTTTAAATAGCCAAACGACTTTAGGCTCGATCGAGTCCTTACGCCGGATTGTTCTCGAGAATCAAAAATTTCATTTTGGCGCGACCAGCACTTTCGTTGGACAAGAGATAAATAACTTATTCAAAGAATTATTCTATCCGGATAATCCAGAATTTCGATCTATTATTTTCCTAAAAGCGCAGACCGAAATTAGCTTTATCAACAATTATTTTCGCTAATTACTTTTTATAAAAAATAAGTCCAGCGCGCCTGATTTTCTATTTCGGCTTCCAATTCCTGATACTGTGGACAGTGCAACTTCACTAAATTCCAAAACTTTTCAGAGTGATTCATATATTGTAAATGACACAACTCATGAATAATAACATAATCTATTAAAGCCTCTGAAAAAACGATTAGCTTCCAATTAAGCAAAATCGTTTTTTCAGATGTGCAACTACCCCACCGCAGTCTAGCCGTCTGAATTTTGATTTTCTTTGGCTGTAAGCCGGTAGTTTCTGCAAACTCGTGGGCTCGGTTTTGCAAATACGATAAGGCACAGCTTTTATAAAACTCAGTTAATTTTAATTTTAATTTTTGATTATCAACCAGATCAGAATTTAGTGCTATGGGGAAATGGCAAATCAGAAAGCCGTCTTCCACTGCAAAAGAAATTTTTTTCAATTTTGATGGAATAAATTTAAAATACTTAAGTTCTCCAAAAAACGGAAATAGGCTTCCTTCTTGAAAAGTCGGAGTTGGTATATTTAATTTCTGTATTTCTATAATCTTTAAATTTTTCTCAAGCCAATTTTTTTTTGAAAGTAGAAACTTCTCGATTTGACTAGCTGAAATTGAAAAATTTGCCAAGACCAGATTGGCTTCAGACTGTAGTTTAACAGACAATGCGTGACGCTTTTTCTTGCGAATAATATCGAAGCGGTGATTTAAAAAATAAAGCACTTCATCTGGCATCGCCTTACAGTTTGATTGGCCCCAACGTAAAATGCAACAATTATTGGACTTATAAAAATTGAAGTAATTGCCAAATTGCTGGTGTTTTTCCATGTTTATGTACTGAGGCATTTCGTAGCAGCAAAGGCACTAAGACTTCGTCCCGCGTTGGCCCCCCATGCGCACCAATTTCTTTATTTGAAAAACTAATTCGCGGCGCAGGGATTGCAATAACATCGGGATGATGCTCGGCTTGAAAGTAATATATTAAATTGTGTAGTAAGTGGGGATAGAAAATATTCTGGCTTCTTTCATCAAGCGCTTCTGGGCAAATGGCCGCAGCACCTGCAATAGCGATGGCCATCGAGCTCGGCTGGCAGACATCGCTTGATACTAACTGAATAGCAACTCGCACGTTACGGGATTGCACCACCAGTTGATCTTTATCTTTGTACGCCGTAATTTCCACGCTCGTATTTTCAAGTAATTTTGACGCTAAGATATTAAATGATGATTTCGTATAAATACCGGCCATTCGGCTTTCGTTAAAAATCAATGAACTTTGGTCAATTTTATGCACAAGCTCCTCGATACTAATTCTTTTTTTAATGGGTGCCGCAAAGCCATGATCGGCACTTAACATAGAAACTACATGGTGATTTTCCAGTTCAGATTTTTTTAAAAGAATAAATACTTTTGCCAATTGTGCATCAAGGGTATTAAGATATTCTTTCACAATCTTTGACTCTGGGCCGTACTGATGGCTAAGAAAATCAACTCCGATTAAATGCACAAAAATAAAGTGGGGCCATGCCGCCGGTTTGGTATCGGTCAAAGTTTTTTCCAAAGCCTCTATTCTTTTATTATCCAAGTAAAGATAGTTTTTAAAAGTTGCAGCAATGCCTGAAGAGAGATCTTCGATGGAAGTCGCTACAGTTGCATCAGCGCCAAGCCCGTAATCAAAACTTGCAGTACGTAATTGCTTTTCTTGCAAACGCGAAAAAACATTATGATCACGAAGGTTTTTTGCAAAGCGCAGACGATCGAAAATAGATTCAAAGTGAATGATTTCTTTTTGCTTATAAAAGACAGTATTACCGAAAGCACCCGATAGATGTACCGGTTTTTCACTTAATAAGCCGGCGATATTAGTGTAGGTTAAACTTGGGAAAGCCGCGTAAGCTTCGTAAATTTGATCACTTTTATTTAGAAAGTGTTTACTTATTTGCGGAAGCTTCCCTGAAGACAATTGCGATTTTAACAAATCTTTAGAAAGCCCATCAACTAAAAAAAACACGACAGTCTCGCCATTATTAATTTTTTGTAGTTTATCTTCTAAAATCTCTTGATATTTATGCGCGACCGAATACCTAGTGGCGCAGGCCGCATAAACAGCAAGAATAAGTAAAACTAACAGAATTCGCATAATAGCCTTTTAGCCTTAGCAATTTGAAGTCCCAGCCATAGCTTAAGTATTTGAGATCATAATCTTTTATTGATATTAAGTTCAGGATTGTCAAAACTGTGAACAGGCTTTTAATAAAAAGAAAAATGCCCCAAAACTTGTAAAGCAAAAGGCCAAATCTCCACAAAATATTACTCAGCACCATTACATACGACAACTTAAACGGTACATATGTTGCTCTTATATCCCTGTCTGATAGTGCGAATCCATAATAATTTTTGAAAGGAATAATTTATGAAAAGTAAAAGTAAAAAAACTGCAGCTCCTACCAAAAAAAACTCGCCTGGAAAATCAAAATCAGCAAAAAAGGCGAATGGTAAGTCAAAGATGTCGTCAAACGATATTATCCAAATCATTCTTCAAGATCATAAGCCACTTAAAGAATTAATTGAAACATTAAAAGATTCTGAAGTTGAATTTGCTGAGAAGAAACCCGCGTTCGAAGAATTTGCACCATTATTATTAAGTCATGCGGAACCAGAGCAAGAAAGTCTATATCTGCATATGAAAGATGAAGAAGAACTTCGCGCAGAAAGTTTCGAAGGTGACACCGAGCACGCCTTAGCTTCTCAACTTATCGAGGAGATTAATCAAACATCTGACGAAGATGAGTGGATGGCTAAAGTAAAAGTTTTAGCAGAAATGGTTAAACGCCATATCGAAGAAGAAGAAAAAGAAATGTTTCCGAATATTCGTAAGGAAATCGATGCTGAGAAACGCATTGCTATCGGCGAAGAGTACATTCGCCTGCGAGATGAATACCGTTTGGAAAACTCAATTCCTGTAGCGCAAAACAAAAAATCAACTGAACAGCACGTTCACTGAACAAATAAATTATTCGATTATAACCAAGGTCTAGTGTCTAACACTGGACCTTTTTTTTACACTTAGTCCATTTAAACTGCTCCGGACATTTTCTATGCCGTCAAAGTCCAGTTTAATTTTTCAAACTCGTAGACTAGGCTTTTTAACTTAAAGTTTTTTGCCAATATTTCCGAAGGTACAACGTGAATAAACTCAGAAAAGGAATCAACTATGTTTAATTTTTCATCGTGGTCGCTTTTAAAGAAAAGCTTGTATGGATTAAATTTCATTTCTGTCCTGTTGATTATTTCTGCTAGTGGATTTGCTTTGAAGCATCTTGATAAGCAAGGTCGGTCGGGTATCAACCAAAAAATCCTTTCGCTAACTGATTTCGTTAAGCGTGCTTCAAATCATGCCTTCTGGAATTTTGATGTTGAAGTGCTAAAATCATTTTCCACCCAACTTGCTGCCGATACAGACATTGCCGCAGTTGAATTTTATGATAAATCAGGAAAAATTATCGAATCGGTCAACAAACAGCCAACGGTGAACCTACCATTTTTTGAAGGCAAAGTGACGGCGCCAAACAAAGCTGATGAAGTTATTGGAAACATAAAAATATTTTACAGCTTTGCATCCATTGAACAAGAGCTTAATAATTTGATTATTGGTTTTATTGTCCTTGCTTTATTATTCCAAAGCTTGCTTTCGCTTTCGATGTATTATTTCCTGGGTCGCGCGTCTCGCCGCCTTGAAATTTCGATGGGAATGTTAAAAGAAACAGCCCAGCAGTCACGAACATCAGGACTTACCCTGAAAGAACTTTCGTCGAATTTATCGAAGAAGGGCTTAACTCAGTCAGCTGCTGTCGAAGAAACCTCTGCTACCTTAAATGAACTTAGTGCGATCTTGACTAAAACTGTTGAGTCTTCAGAGCAAGCATTTAATATGGCCACATTAAGCTATGATTCGGCTATCAAAGGTAAGTCGGAAAATGAAGCTCTCCAATTAGCGATGGAACAAATTTCTGAAGGCGCTGCTAAAATTCAAGAGATTACTACGGTGGTTGATGATATCGCCTTTCAAACAAATATCTTAGCCCTAAATGCTGCAGTTGAAGCCGCACGCGCCGGCGAGCAAGGAAAAGGTTTTGCGGTTGTTGCGGATGCAGTTAGAACCCTTGCTCAGAAAAGTACTGTGGCTGCTAAGGATATCAGTAATTTAATCGTCGAAAGTACGACTAGAGTTGCTAAAGGAAAAAATTTAGTAAAATCTAATTTAGAAATCTTTCAAGAGATTCTAAAATCGGCTCAGCAAGTTAAACAGATCAACGAGCAGCTATTAGCAAGCAGCAAAGAACAGTCGACAGGAATTAATCAAATTACTCAAGCCATGCTGGAAATTGATCAAGTCGTGAATGAGTCTGCATTGTCGACGATTGAAACTGCAAATCATGCAGACACGATGGCTCAGCAATCTGAATTTTTAAATGAAGTGGTGTATAATTTTGAAAAAGAGATTAACGGAACAAAAGCCGCTTAAATTCACGATAGGTCCACGCTTATAATTCTTTATGTCTAATTAAACCGATCTTCAAAACGAAGTCGGTTTTTTAATTTGTGGAATAACATATTTATTTTCAAATTCTCGTTCACGAATTCTGGCTGGAGTTTTGCTTATGCCAATACTAAGTCTGTGAAGAAAACTTCGAAAAAATCTTAAAAAGGAGAAACTATGCAAGAATCAATTATCAGTAAAGCTGCTAGAAACGAACAACCTACTGAAGGCGAGTTTACTAAAAAAGTGGAAAAGGTAACGGCTCAGGTGCCTTCTATTGCTTACTTGGGATTAGCAGCTGGATCATTGGCTTTTTCGGCAACTCTAGCTTTAATGCGTGAGAAAAAAGGCTGGGCAAATTTTGTTGGCCTTTGGGTACCGTCATTTTTACTATTAGGTATTTATAATAAAATTGTAAAAACTGAAGGCTCTGACAAGCGCGAATCATTGCACTAGACCCCCCAGGCAGCCGCTGCTTGAGGAATTTAGCAGCGGCTGCCTATTTTTCAAAGGACAAATGTCCCGAATGTCTAGTCCCACCAACTAAGTTTTTATATCCACTACCCTGCCGTTTTGTCTTAGGGCATGCTTTAAAGTATGGTTTTTCCTTGGACTGAGAAATTTTTTAAATTCCAAAAAAAGTATGAAACTCGTCTTGATATTTTATTCTTTATCGCTGGATTTATTTTCGATGCCTTTATGGTATCCGAAGTGGATGAACCGTTTGCAATCGCACAACAAGCCTTCTACTTACTTCTAATTGCAATTCTTATCCATTATGAAATTCTTTATCGAGTTTTAAAATGGCGGCCGGCAGGCCGGCTTATAAAGGTTTGGGATTATCGTAATTTACTGCTGCACTTTCTGCTAGGCACATTACTAAATATCTACTCGCTTTTTTATATTAAAAGTTCGTCGCTGATTAATAGCATTTTATTTTTAATCTTAATGATCGGTATCATCTTTGCGAATGAACTGCCCGTTGTAAAGCAGTCTAAAGTCAGCCTTAAAGTTGGGTTATTTGCAGTTTGCCTTCTATCTTATATTTCCATCTTATACCCGTTGGTCCTTGGATACATTGGCTGGGTTCCGTTTGGCTTATCCGTGGCGACGACTTTGGGTGTGCTATATTTACAAATTAAGTGGTTACAAAAAAAACTGCACAGTGAAAAGATTTTATTTGAAGCTTTATTTGTGCCCGGAATTTCCGTATTGATTATTTTTAGTCTTTTTTATTGGGCTGGCTGGATTCCGCCGGTTCCGCTGAGTACAAAAACTCAAGGCCTGTATCACTTGATCGAAAAAAAAGACGGCGAATATCTACTGTCGACAGAAAAAGTGTGGTGGAAATTCTGGCAATCTGGAGATCAAGAGTTTAAAGCCGAACCGGATGATAAAATTTATTTTTATGTCCAGATTTATTCCCCGGCGCGGATTTCAGGTGAAGTTTTTATTCATTGGTTCTGGAAAGATTCTAAAAATCGATGGCAAGCGCAAGATCACATTCCATTAAAAATTATTGGTGGCCGCAAAGAAGGCTATCGGGGCTACGCCGTGAAATCCAACTATCAACCAGGTCAGTGGCGTGTCCAAGTTGAAACAAGCACCGGCCAAGAAATATCAAGACTTGGCTTTGATATCATTTCAGTTACCAAAGATCCCAACAGAGTCTTTCAAATAATAAAACGATAGGAGCCCTAATGACCGACAAAAAAAATATGAATTCGCTAACCGAAGCCATCGAAAAATTAGAAGCCGCCAGCAGCAGCGGAGCCTCGCAGCTAAAGCAAACATTAGAGGCTGATTATCACGACATTCGAAAAACAATTGATGAACTAAAACCATTTTTAAATGATATGAAATCCAAAATGGAATCACAGATCGATAAGACGAAAACAGATGTTGAAGTAAAACTAAAGGAAAATCCGTGGGCCGCTATCGCTTTTGCTGCCCTTTTAGGATTAGCCGTGGGGGCTTATCTAACTAAGTCTCGAAAAGAAAGTTCTCAATGAAATCATGGCTCAACTTAATTTTTTCGAATTTTATAGGTCAGTGGACCTATCAATTTTTTGCAACGCATTTTAAGAAAAAAGCCCTGTTAGTTTATCTTAAAGCCTTGAAAACTGTTCGCCAAAGTTTACTGGCATTAGTTCTGATCAACATAATTCTACAAATGATTGTGGTTGGGTTCGTAGGAATGACGATCGCAGGAATTTGGCTTTTTACTCCAGATAACTTGCAAATAAAGCTCTACTGGTTGCTAGGCTTCTTTAGCCTACTTTTTGTAATATCCGTTATCGTATTGTCGATTTTTTTCTCGCAGAAAACGTGGGTTCGAATTTCTGGTGTTAACGAAAGCCAACCTTAAAATAAAGCTAGGCTGAAATTTTTCCTGGATGATTCTTAATATAAATCTTTTCTATCTTTTGCTTTATTTTCACTTCTGAAAAAGGTTTAATTAAATAGTCGGAAACTCCTGCGTTTGCGGCTTCGATGATCTTGTCTTGGTCACGCTCGCTGGTCACTAAAATAAATGGAATTAATTTCAATTCAGGTGTCGAGCGGCATTGCTTCAAAAGATTAATGCCACTCATATTGGGCATATTCCAATCTGAAATTATAAATTCAACTGGAGTATTTTTATTATAATGTTCTTTTAAAAAAAACAGAGCACTTTGTCCATCGACGGCCTCAATAATATTATCATATCCCATTTGCCGAAGCGATTGCTTAATGTATTTTCTCATTGTCGCATGATCATCAATTATTAAGAATTTGGTGCTTACCGGATACATTTAACATCTCCCTAGCTAGGAAACTTATCGGCTGAATTATTAAAAATATCGAAAACTATGAAATATGTTTTTCAGCAAAATCTCGTTTTGATACATATACGTCCGATATTATCACACTCCAATCGTTATCGAAAACGGGTTTTGCACCGGTTGACAACAACAAAACCTATTCATTACCCAGCAACAAAAGTAGCCGTACTAGGTGTTGGACTGTGGTATCGAGACAATACATCAATAAGCAGATCTTTTTGAATCGGTTTGGTTAGAAAATCGGTGAAACCAGATTTAAAACATTTAGCTCGCTCCTCTTTCATGGCATGAGCTGTTAAGGCAATAATGGGCTTAGCATATTGTGATAAACGCAATTTTTTCGTAGCATCATGGCCATCCATAATTGGCATCTGAATATCCATTAAAACAACATCAAAGTTTCCAAGAAGTGCAAGATCACATCCATGTGATCCATCATTGGCTATTTTAACAATCGCCCCCACTTTCGTTAAATATCTTGTAATTAGAATTTGATTATCTGGCGAATCTTCAACCAGAAGTACCTTGAGTCCACGCAATATAAAATCATCACCCTGTATGTTAGGTATTGTAGCTGGAATAATAGTAGTTAATGCCTCTCGGCCAACCATTTTAGCTTCAGGAAGCAGCAAAGTTTTAACTTCCACGATGAAAGTGCTTCCTAAATCTTTCTCACTTTCAACAAGTTCTAATTTTCCCCCTAAGCTTTCAGCTAAGCGACGAGATAAAATCAAACCAAGGCCAGTGCCGCCGAATTTCCGAGTTGTAGAATTGTCCGCTTGCGCGAAAGGTTTAAAAAGTTTTATCTCTTGAGCTTTTGAAATACCAACGCCCGAGTCCTTTATTTTTATCGTTAAAATCGGCTCTTTGAACGACACACGAACTTCAACAACTCCCTTGTCAGTAAACTTCAGTGCATTTCCAGCGACGTTAAATAAAATTTGCCGTAACCGGATAGGATCTGTGCAAATTAAATCTGGAATTAGCGTATCAGCAAATATTTGAAAACCGATTCCTTTTTCAGACGCCTTGTAAGACATAAGTGATGTAAAATCCACTAATAATTCGGTTAAAGAAAACTGGATATGTTCAATCGTCAATTTTCCTGCCTCAACTTTTGATAAATCCAGAATGTCGTCTATAAGCCTTAACAACTGCTGCGAATTTCTTTCTACAACAACGCGGTAGCTTAAGTTTTCTTCATCCGTATTGGCTGGATTTTTTAGCAGATCAATAAAGCCTAGTATTGCGCCGATTGGTGTTCTGATTTCGTGTGACATATTGGCCAAAAATTCTGTTTTCGAAGCATTGGCATTGATCGCCTCGTCTTTTGACGAATTAAGGGCTTTAACAAGATTCGTGATTATCTCCAGTTGAGTCTTCAACTCTTTTTTTTGCCGATAAAGGTCAATAAAAATATTCACTTTGCTTTTAACAGCAAAAGTATCAAGAGGCTTTAATAAAAAATCGACAGCACCACTTTCATATCCCTTAAAGGAAAAACTTTGGTCTTTGGCAGTCGCAGTTACAAAAATTATGGGAACATTTTTTGTTTTCTTCATACCCCGCATCAGCTCGGCCAATTCAAACCC
Source organism: Bdellovibrionales bacterium (assembly GCA_043753645.1). Classification (GTDB taxonomy): domain Bacteria; phylum Bdellovibrionota; class Bdellovibrionia; order Bdellovibrionales; family Bdellovibrionaceae; genus Pseudobdellovibrio. The sequence continues at coordinate 8,759 of JAYUWH010000042.1, read as the reverse complement.
GCTCATGGTGGGCATCTGTACATCAATCAATGCCAGGGCGAAATCATGCAGTATCATATATTCTAATGCTTCAACGCCGGTTCTAGCACTGTAAATGACAACATCACTACGTCGTAGCAACCCATCCAGTGCGAGTAAATTGGCGGCTAAGTCATCAACAAGAAGAATTTTTACTTTATTGTTCATTGAACACCCACCCTACTTTTGGAATCCAGACACGGATTAAAGATAGCAATTTATCCAGATCCACTGGTTTCGATATATAATCGTTGGCACCTGCATCTAAACATTTTTGTTGGTCTTCTTTCATAGCCTTGGCAGTTACAGCTATTAAAGGTAGGTGCGCAAATTTGGATTGTTTTCTAATTCTGCGCATAGCTTCAAGACCGTCCATTTCTGGCATCATGATGTCCATCAACACCAAATCAATCGTTGGATCTTGATCCAATTTTTCTAAAGCCTCATAACCATTACGGCCAATAGTTATTTCAGCTCCTTTTAATTCAAGTGCGCTGGTAATAGCAAAAATATTTCTGATATCATCATCTACCAAAAGTATTTTGATGCCCTGAAATATTTGCTCACGACCCCGTGAAACTTTTAGCAACTGTTTTTGCTCTGACGGTAGTGTCGCTTCGGGACGATGTAAAAATAAAGTGACCTCATTCAGAAGTCTTTCTGGCGAGCGGGCCACTTTAACAGTTATTGATTTTGAATATTTTTGAAGTTTATTTTCTTCTTCTTTTGAAATTGGATTTGCCGTGTAAACTATTACTGGCGGTAAAATAGCGATATCTTCCCGGCTAAGTTGATCTAAAAATTTATCCACTGTCATTTCTAACAACCGCATTGGAATAATCATACAGTCAAAAACTTGTTTTTTAATTCCCACAATGGCATCAGCCTCAGACGAGACCATCGTAAATTCGATCCCTTCGTCAGCGACTAGATTATAGATAATATTTCTTTGAGTTTCATCTTCTTCGACAACTAGAATGCGATTGACCATTTGTGAAAATCTATTTTCCAACTGGGCAAATGCTTTCTTAATGTCATCACGCTTAACAGGTTTAAGCATATACCCCATGGCACCCATTTGTAGGGCGATCACACCATAATTTTTTCCTGAAATTACATGTACTGGAACATGCCGGGTTTTAGAATTTGCTTTTAGCCGGTCTAGCACAATAAGCCCCGAATGATCAGGCAACTTCATATCTAACAATATTGCATCGGGCTTAAATTCCAAAGCCAGCTCAAAGCCCTCATCAGCTCCCTGTGCGACTAAGCAGTTATACTTAAGCTCGTGCGCTAGATCAAACAAGATTTTTGAAAACTGAGCTTCGTCTTCAATCACTAAAACTGTTCGCAGATTTTCCTGCGAATCGGATTCAAGGTCTTCACGGTCATCAACAAAAGGCGGTGGTATAGTTCTTTCGATGTGTTTGGTTTTTACAGGTTCTTTGGCTTCTGCAACATATTTTACCCGCGCTGAGTAGGCATTTGGTGCAGCCTCAGTTGAAGCCTCGCTATAGGCTTCGGGTAAAATCAAAATGAAGCGACTGCCTTCACCAACGCGACTTTCAACTTCAATACTTCCACCTAAAAGTCTTGCTAGGTCTTTGGAAATGGAGAGACCAAGACCAGTTCCACCAAATTTTCTGTTGGTTGTGCCATCGGCCTGCCGAAATGCTTCAAAGATGATACTTTGTTGTTCTTTAGGAATACCAATTCCAGTATCGCAGACCTCAAAAGCTAAAGTATCCTTAGAATGACGGTATACCTTCACCTGCACTGATCCACTTTTTGTAAATTTAAAAGCATTGGAAATTAAGTTCTTAAGTATCTGATCAAGGCGTTGACGGTCAGTTAAAAAAGATTGTGGCAGGTTTGCTTCTGGGATAACTTTAAGTTCAAGATTTTTCTCTTTGGCTAAAGATTCGAAAGTTTGTTTTAGACTTTCAATCACTTTTGGAATAAATACATTTTCAACACGGATATCAAGTTTTCCAGCTTCGACTTTAGAAAGATCTAAAATATCATTTATTAGATTCAGAAGATCATTTCCGGAAGAGTGAATAGAACTTGCAAACTGCACTTGTTCGTCCGTTAAGTTACCACCACTGTTATCCATCAGCAACCGGGCCAAAATAAGTGAACTATTTAGCGGAGTTCGTAACTCATGCGACATATTTGCTAAAAATTCTGTTTTGTACTGGCTGGCACGCTGAACTTCGCTAGCCTTTTCTTCAAGTAAAACTTGCGCCTTGTTTAAAGCATCATTTTTTTCATTTAAAATTTCTTTTTGCTGTTCTAAAGATTCTAGCAGTTCTTGAACTTTCTTTCGAACATCCGAGGTATTGATGGCGATACCAATATTTTCAGAGACATGACTTAAAAAAGCCCGCTGATGCTCGGTAAAAGTGTGAATTGAACCTAATTCTATCACACTTGTTACTTCATTTTCATAAAGGATTGGAATAATTAGCAGCGACTTGGGAATCATCTGCCCTAAATCGGACTGAATTTTATTAAAATAATACGGCGGAATATCTTCTACCAGTAACGAGCGTTTTTCGACGGCCACTTGGCCAACAAGACCTTCGCCGAATTCGATAATTTTTTTTGCGTCTTCGGCCTTGGATAAAGCATAACCGCTGACACGAATTAATTTTTTATCATCCGAAACCAAATAAAATGCACCAACTTGCGCATTAGTAAACGGCACCAAGTGACTTAAAATACTTTGACCCAGCCTGGATATTATTTGTTCACCACGCATACTTTCCGAGAGCGCAATTTGTCCACCTCGAAGATAATCAAGTTCCCGAAATTTTTCCTGCAGCGATGCTTCCGAACGTTTTCGCTCTGAGATATCACGTTCGGTAGTAGCAATTCCAGTCAGTTTTCCCTTATCATCCGTCAATTTTGTGTTTGTCAGCCAAACATCAACGATACGGCCGTCTTTTGTTTTACGTTTTGTCTCTAAGTTAGGAACTAATTCACCACGCTTCAACGCTTTAATAAATTCAAGGGCCTCTTCTTGATATTCACGAGGAACAGTATCCACAATATTCATGTTCAAAGCTTCCGCTTGAGAATACCCATAAATGATTTCGGCCCCCCTGTTCCAAGCTAGAATATTTCCATCTAAATCTTGAAACGTAATCGCATCATTGGAATCTTGAATAACAGTTGCCATACGGCGAAATTTTTCTAAGGTTTTTGTTTGTTCAGAAATATCCCGTTCAGTGGTCGCTATTCCGGTTAGCTTGCCTTTGTCATTGGTTAACTTTGTATTCGTTAGCCACACGTCCACAATGCGTCCATCTTTCGTTTTGCGCTTCGTTTCTAAGTTCGGAACTAGCTCGCCACGTTTTAAAGCCTTAATAAATTCTAGCGCTTCTTCTTGATATTCTTGCGGAACTGTATCCACAATATTTTTACTTAAAGCCTCGGCTTCAGAGTATCCATACATAATTTCTGCGCCTCGGTTCCACGCCAAAATATTTCCTTCTAAATCTTGAAACGTAATGGCGTCATTGGAATCTTGAATAACTGTTGCCATACGGCGGAATTTTTCTAAAGTTCTAGTCTGCTCGCTGATAGCTTTTGGAACCCGAGGTTCCATTTTTACTTTTATTTTCTTAGTCGCAGATTTGCTACGCAATCTTAACATAAAATACCTCATTAATCGTTGAAAATTTGAATAAGTTCCATAGGGCCTGAGAGCAGAAACAAAACTTACCAACTCGCCGTTACCTGTTTATTTAAATTTTGGCTTTGGCTACAGTGTGAAAAAAGATGTTGAGAAAATTCTCAATCAATACTTAGTTAATATGCGTTCAATATAGTCATCAGGGAAACATTGAGCAATGTGTATAAAGGCAGGATAAGGTTTCATAACATTCATTAATTAGATAGCTAAAAAAATTAAACTGATATTTTCATTTTTTCATCTTTATGAACTTCAAACCTAGCACGTGTTAAACGGAAAATTTTTTGGGCTTATACCAAAACCTTATCGGCGACGTGTCAGAAGGGATGTTTCAGAATTTACTAACTCGTCAATTAATTTTAGTAATGCTATTTTGCGAACTGGTTTAGTCAGATGGGCATCACACCCTGCTTTGTAACTACGTTCAATTTCTTCAATTAAGGCATAAGCCGTTAAAGCTATAATACAACAACGCTTACGATTTTCCATGAGTTCAATTTCTCTGATTCGAGCAGTAGCTGCATATCCGTCAAGTATTGGCATTTGCATATCCATTAAAACTAGATCGAATTGGTTATTTGCAAATTCAGCAACTGCTTTTTCGCCATTGTCTGCTTCAATAACCGTGCAATTAGTATTTTTGAAGTAAATATCAATCAACAAACGATTATCTATGACATCGTCGACAAGCAGAACTTTTAATCCTGACAACGAACCGATGAAATCATTCTGTGATTCGCCTTGCGGCAGCAGCTGAAGTTCGGCAGAAAGCTGATTTGCCTTTGGCAGTTCGACGATCAGAGTAAATTGACTTCCTTTATTCACTGCACTTTTTACGGTGATATCAGCGCCCATGATGTCGCAAAGCTTTTTAACGATGGCTAAGCCAAGTCCGGTGCCACCATATTTTCTAGTGATACTGCTATCGGATTGACTAAAACGCGCAAATATTTTGTCTAAATTTCCTGCATCGATGCCAATGCCCGTATCGACAATTTCGATTTTTATAATCACATTTTTAGCAGAAGAATTCGATGGTCGAATATCCACTAAGAACTCAACAACGCCATGGTCAGTAAATTTAACAGCATTTCCCAATAAGTTAAGGATAATCTGTTCAAACCGTTTTGGATCGCCTTGAATCCAAAATGGCTGGTCTGGGGTAAAGTCAAATTTAAATCGAAGTCCCTTTTGTTTTGCAACCACCTCAATAACTTCTGAAGTTCTTAAGGATAAATCATGAAAATCAAAAGAAATATTTTCGAAAGTTGTCACACCTTGCTCAAGTCGTGAAAAATCAAGAATATCATTTACAATATTTAACAACATTTCGCTGCTGCTACGAAGGACCTGCACATACTTCATTTCATCCGGCGGCAGCTTCCCCTCACCTAACAAATCGGCCATGCCCACTATGGTGTTCATTGGCGTTCTTATTTCATGGCTCATATTTGATAGAAAGTCAGATTTTATTTGCGCCGCAGTCAAGGCTTCTTCACGAGCACCCATGAGATCTTTTTTGGATCTAACTAAGGCTAATGCCATCCGATTAAAGTCTACAGCCATGTTGCGAATTTCTATTGGAGATTTAATTACAGGAATCGCTACATCAAAATTTCCTGCAGAAAGTGCCTGGATGCCACGCTGAAGGTCCAGCAAAGGTTTTACCACATCACGTCTGTAAAATATCGCTAGTAGCAAAATGGTGAACCCGAGTCCTGCAAAAGCAAATGTCATTAGCCAGAAAGTTCTAACTAATAAGTTTTGCAGATCAGCTAGGTCATTATTGAGATCATTTCGCAACCTAACTGTAAAATCTCGCAACCTTGACGAGTTGATTTCAAATATCGTCGACAGCTGCTGAAAAGCACTATCGGCCTTTTTTATGTTATTTGTTTTTACCGCTTCTATCATTTTGCTACGTAAAAACTCTGATTCCTTTAGCCCACTAATAATTGAAGTGCTTTGCGCGTACCAGTTTGGATTCATTGAGCTATAGGACTGAATCTGGTTTATTTGAGCCGAGCGCAAAGTACTTAAATCCTCAAGCTCAACTAAATATTTATTTGCTTGAGTTATTCTAAATAAAAGTAGCACTTCCTGCATCCGAGACCTAATTCTTGCAAGTTCTAATGTATGCTGGTTGATCGCCGAACTTGTTGTAACTTGACGACCGGTAGATTCATATTCTTCTTTAAATTTAATAGTGAGAAATATAAAAATTATTGTAAATAGCACTAGCATGCCGATCAGTGGAACCAATAATCTTGCTTGCATTGAAGATGCAAATGACCAACGCCTCATTCGAAGGTTACCCTATCTGGCGCAAGCGTTTTTAAGATATTGCCTTGCAGAATCGTTTTCATTGGAATCGAATTTGTTGTACCACTTTTTATTTGCGACCATTTACTTTCTTGTTCCAGCATTGTTAATAAAGTATGGCTTAATCCCAATTGGACTGTCATCTGCTTCCACGGTTGCGATGCCACGTAATAGGAATGATTAACCAGTACTTTATCCACAGCAGCCTGTGCTTCATCGGGACGTTGATCAAAATAGTTTTGCGCTTGTAACAAAGCTTTCAGAACTGCTTCAGCTCTTCCCTGATCATGATCAATTTTTTCCCTTAGTCCCACAACCATGGAAAATTCAGTATAAAACGAGGTTCTTAAAATTGTAAAATTATTAGGATTTTCGTTCATAACCATGCTGACGTACGGTTCCCAAAGAGCTGCCGCATCAACTTCTCCACTCTTAAGAGCAAGTACCAATTCGCTGATCTTATACTCTTTTAATCTACTTTTTTTTAGATCGTACATGTGAGTATTAAAATAAAGTTCTAGTAAAAATTCGGCATTAGTTTTTGGCACAAAACCAATTTTTCGACCTATCAAATCCGGCAGGGAAGCATCAGCAGTAACTTTTTTCACAACTATCGCAGTATTCGCATCAGAATGATGAATTTCAGTTAACACTTCTAGCTGGTGTCCCACCGTCGATGCGTTCGTTATCGGGGTTTCATAGGCTACTGCTAGATCCGCCTTGCCCTGAAGGACCATTTGCAAACACTCGAAACCGGTCGAACGAAATTCCAAATCAACATCAAGCCCTTGTTTCTGAAAATACTCCATTGAATGAGCTAATATAATTAATGCTGAACTCTGGAAGCCCGGCACAGCAATAACCATGTGCTGACGAGTTGTTGCCTGTTTTAGCTGGCGAAAGTAAATTAAAGTTATTATTGCAATACACAAAGTTGCCATCACGGCAGTTAAAACTCTAATTTTATAACGCAAGTTGGGGTATTGCAATGAAGCTCCTGAAGACGACGTATCAAGTTTATTACTAGATTCTGGCTCAAGAAGAAAGCTTTTGCCTGAAGTCACACAAAGCATTCGCCATTTGTGACAAAAACTGTACAAAGAAGGAGCCGACATCAAAATTCTAGCAGAAAAGTTTCAATTTCCTATTGCAGTAAAATTTGCAGATTTCTTAGCTTTGTATGAATTAATCTTAAGTTTTTACCATTTTTGCTAATTTTTCAACAAAACTAATATCCCCCGGGCCCAAGTGACATTTGAAGTAAGCTATTCATTTCGCAGAAACCCCAGGTGCCCCTACCTTTGGAGGCAAACCTTAAGTTATAGTAAGGTATCTTCTGTACACTATAAAAATTGACCAGTAATGGACTAAAAACACCAAACGGTCGAAAAGCAGGTTCCCAAATCTGGTTTTTATGCTACCTCTACGCACATGAAAAAAGCTGCACCAATGCCAAATCTTTTAGTTGAACTAACAAACCGTAAAATGGAAGCCCAAAAATCTGGTGTGGCTCCAAAGACCTTTGGCAAGTTTCAACCAAAAGCCTCACGCAATGCCAACGGATCAAACGTTGGCCCACATTGGGGCCCCCGTAAGGGCAACTAGCAAACTACTCATTCTTCTTCGACAAAAAGCCGTAAAAGCCTATTGCGGCTAACAGAAACTCCAGGCGCCCCTACCTTTGGAGGTGAACCCAATTATCAAACTTACTTTTAAGCGCCAAGCAGCCAAACTCCATACACAATTGCTACGACGGCCCCCGCAAGGTGAGTCATTGAAGTTTTCTTGTCGCCATATTTTCTCACAATTAAAAAATCTGAAATCGCCACCATTCCAATACATAGATGACCTACACCAAGTGCGCTCCATGCTTGCAGATAGAATAAAACTAAAACAATGAGGCCAATAAATACATCTCGAATTCCCGTACTCATCACATATGGAAGTGCCGCACCATTAACAGCAATTCCAAATTTTTTTGACATCTTTTCTGGGTGAATGGTCGCCGCAGCTCCGATAAGTATAGCGACAAAACCTACAATAAGTGGGAAGTAGTGACCGATGGTTAGCAAGTGCATTTAAGATCCTTTAAAGTTGAAAGTTCGAGACCCGATTAGCCTCACCGAAAAAATCGTATCTAACTATTTGAATTTATAAAAGGCTAAAATGGCGGGGTAAATGGGACGAGTTTCGAACTTATTTAAGCGAATTTCGGTCAATTAAACTATTTGATAAGTTAGCTACCGAATTTGGAAACAATCCTTCCAACCGGTATAACTTAAATAGTGGCTTTTCGCCGTCAAAAAAAGTTAACGTCCCCTCGCCGTGAAATTCTCCAGTCTCAAAACGCTTTATGAGGCTCCAATCAATATGAACGTGATGAGTGCCATCACCCACATCAAGCTGATCATCACCATGATGATTTTTGCGAACTACAAAATTTCCAACTAAATTTGCCGAAATTCCCTTTGGCCCACAGGCAAATACTAATTCTCCCGAGTTTTCAATAGCCTTAAACAAATCTAGCTGTTTTTGAGAAATAAATTGTTTCACAGAAGCTCCATCAAAAAAAAATCAAACCACTTGCGCGATTCGGGTGAACTGACCCACCCAGTTCGGCGGATTGACCCACCTGATGACGACAGAACTGCTGTTTAAGTCAGCTCTTAATTTATAGCAAGATTTTTTCCTTTTGGCAGATTTAATGCTGCTAATTTTT
>JAYUWH010000041.1:0-49219 GCA_043753645.1 Bdellovibrionales bacterium | reverse complement strand
TGAAGCGGCATTTGGAACTCTACCAAATCTACAATAACGCCTATCTTTAAGATTAGGTTTCTGGAAGATCTCAGTGAAGAAAAAAAATGATAAGTAGTGAGGTTAAGATCCAAGAATAACCCTGGTTTTAGGTTGTCACTTTGGGCTTAGGTGCATTTGTGTAATGGAGTTTCTAATTTTTAAGTAAAAAGTCTTCAAGTTCGATCATTTGAAATTGATCGTCTTTAAGTTGTAAGGCGCATGGTTTTTCTAGCCATGTTCCTAAATTAATCGATGTAATTTTTTTTGCTTCCACCTGAAATGCATATTCATCACGAATGTGCATGTGACCGGTAACAATTAAATCAAATGGCTTTTCTGCAAAGGCGCTATGGGCATAGGCACGTATCAACGTCTGAACTTTTTCAGCATTGTCAGAGGCATATTTAGCCGTACGCTTTCGGCTTTTGTGACTTAATTTTTCGCCGACAGCCTTCCAAAAAAAACTTGGTAGTATATGGCCAAATATTTCAATGTAGGGTTGACGAATAAAAGCGCGATATTTTAAGTAAGCAACGTCATCGGGGTTGATAAAATCACCATGCTCAAGACGAACTGTCAAATTTCCAATTTTAAAATAGTGTTCTTTTTCATAGACTGGGATACCCAGTTTTTTCGTCCAATAGACGTCTATATGAAAATCGTGATTGCCTTCAAAATAACTGACGGTACCACCATTGTTTTTAAATTTTTCAATTTCGATTAATAAAGGCTTATAAAAACGGGTAAAGGCCCAACCGCCCGAAAGCCAAAAATCAAAAATATCACCCAATAAAAAAAGTTGGTGCTGCGAAGGGTTTTGGTTCAAATAATGCACAAAGCGCAACAGAGTTTGTCCGTTGCGCTCTTTAAGATCTTTAAGATGGATATCCGAAACAAACCAAGCTGTCACAATTAGTTTTGAATATTTTCCTGGCCCTGCTTACGACGGATAAACGCTGGCACTTCTAGAATATCGCGCGCCATTTTGCGCGCTTCTTCGATTTGCTTACCTTCATCCATCATCGTCAGCTGCTCGGGATGAGTTGTTTTTTCAGTTGTTGCAGCCTGACCAACTTGAGATTCACGAAATGCTTTTGCTTTTGCTAGCAACATATCACGCGCCATTTGCGAATTTGAATTCATCGCTGCGATCGGCGAAATTTCAGAAGAAATTTCCGATGCTGGCTGCTGCTCAACTTGATTTCCTGCTTGGCTATGCTGAGTCTGTTGCTGCTGAAGGGGCGGTATCGTAGCAGTTTCAAGTCCTGCAACTGCTTCATTTGTAAAAGACTTTACAGTTTCTTGAACATTATTGATGGAAGGAAAATAGGGTGCCGAAAATCCCTGAGCCGCACTTGCTTGCTGAGGATTCTGATTTTGCTGTGAACCTTGCTGCGCATACTGCGTTTGTTGGGATTGTGGCATCATCGGATTAAATGCAGGCATCGCCGGCTGGTTAAATGTGGCATTGTATGGATGTGCCTGATGCACATTCGGATTAAAATTCTGCTGAAACTGTTGATTCATCATCGCTTGCTGCTGGGCCATTTGTTGCTGAGTCATTTGCTGTTGAGGAACGTCGAACATAATTGATGGTGATGTATTTAAAAAACTTTGCATTGAATTCATCGTTGGCAAGCCCATGATTTTATCTTCACGTGCAAATCCGGTAGCGATAACAGTCACACGAACTTCATCAATCAGATTTGGATCAATAACAGCACCAAAAATAATTTCAGCATCTTCGCTGGCAGCTTCAGTAATTAATGTTGATGCTTCATTAACTTCATATAATGAAAGATCAGATCCACCTGTTACATTAATAATGATGCCCGTGGCTCCATCAATTTTTACATTTTCTAATAGCGGAGATGATATAGCTTGAGTCGCAGCTTCGATTGCACGACTTTCACCTTTGGCAGACCCTGTTCCCATTAAAGCTAAACCTTTGTTTGCCATAACTGTGCGAATATCGGCGAAATCTAAATTGATTAAGCCGCGAATATTAATTAAATCAGAAATTCCTTTTACGGCTTGTAATAAAACTTCATCAGCTTTTTTAAAAGTGTCTAACAACGGAGTTTTCTCTGCAGAAATCGTTAAAAGTTTTTGGTTAGGAATAACAATTAACGCATCGACATTATCTTTTAATTCAGCAAGTCCTGCTTCAGCATGCTTCGTGCGTTTTTTTCCTTCGAAAGCAAACGGCTTTGTGACCACACCGATAGTTAAAGCACCCAATTCACGTGCGATTTTAGCCACGATTGGCGCTCCGCCTGTTCCTGTGCCGCCGCCCATGCCAGCAGTAACAAAAACCATATCCGAACCTTTAAGTTGTTCAACGATTTGGTTGTAAGATTCAATTGCGCTTCGGCGACCGACATCGGGATTAGCACCGGCGCCTAAACCTTTGGTTAAGTCTGATCCAAGTTGAATTTTTTGTCCGGCTTTACTGGAATTTAGTGCTTGAATATCGGTATTTGCGACAACGAAATCAACGCCGTCCATGCCGCCTTCGATCATGGTTGTGACAGCGTTACTTCCGCCTCCACCAACTCCGACAACTTTTATATTAGCTCCGATATTTACATTTTCTTCTAGTTCAAACATGATATTTCCTTCCGTAGTAGTAAAGTATGACCCGCTCCGCAGGTCTTTACCGACTGATTAAAATAAATCGTTAAAAAACTTTTTAAATTTAGATGCAACTCCATCAAATGATGAATTAATACCGCTTGAAAATAATGGTTGAGATTCTTTACGTATGTAGAAATCCTTACGCAGCTCAACGGCATAAATAAGTAGTCCGATTGCTGTCGCGAATTCGCCGCCCTTTACAACATCTTTTAAGCCGCCAACTAATCGTGGATAGCCACGACGAACCGGAATATCAAAAACGAATTCTCCCATTTCAACTAAACCATCAAGTCCACTAGTTCCGCCTGTAAGCACAATTCCTGAACCTAGCATTGGCTGTAAGCCACTCATGCGAATGTCATTGGCGATCATATTTAAACATTCTTCAGCACGCGCTTCCAATATATGAGATAATTCTTTTCGCGCAATAGTTCGCACTTTTCGTCCGCCAACACCTTCAACTTCAACGATCTCATCATCAGAAACTAAAGTCGCAACTGCGCAGCCGTGTTTCTTTTTTAAAATTTCTGCTGAAACTTGTGGAGTTCGCAATCCTATGGCGACGTCATGACTAAAATGCGTGCCACCAACTGGAATTACCGAAGTGTGCGCAACACTTCCATTTATAAAATAAATTAATTTACTTGAGCCGCCACCGATATCGACTAAACAGACACCAAGATTTTTTTCGTCCGTTGATAACACCGAACTACTTGCAGCTAACTGATCTAAGACTAAGCCAGCAACTTTAAAGCCCGCCTTTTCAATACATTTCGAAATATTTGATAATGCAGATTGGCTGGCCGTCACAATATGCACATTGGCTTCTAATCGCACTCCACACATGCCGATAGGATCTGAAATACCATCTTGCGCATCAATTTTATATTCACGGGGGATCACATGCAAAACACTGCGATCGGCAGGAACTATCACCGCTTTTGCGGCTTCGATCACGCGTTCAATGTCTTGTGGTCCAACTTCTTTATTTTTAATTGCGACCATGCCCTTGGAATCAAAAGAATTAATGTGCGAACCACTTACGGAAATCCAAACTTCGTTTGCTGTGTAGCCTGACATCAATTCTGCTTCTTCTTTGGCTTTACGAATTGATTCTGTAGTCACTTCAATATTAACGACGACGCCTTGTTTTAAGCCCGCATTTGGCGCTGTTCCAACACCAACAACCTCGATATTTCCTTCGGCACTAATAGTAGAATAAACTAATTTAACTGAGGATGAGCCGATATCTAGACTAGCTAAAATTGGCCCGCTTTTAATTGAATTATTTGAAGTACTCATCCGTAAGTCCTTTAGACTATTGAAGTCTTTGGTAAAATCCTTAAAACGATTTGCACTCAAGCAGTTGTCCTTGTTGTCAATTCATGTTGAAACGCCGTGTTGCTCATCACGGGACAAAAGTCATCCAGACAAATGTCCCTATGCCTAAAGCTTAGGGACCTTAATGCAACCTGACAAGAACTTTCTTGGATAGATTTGCGTCTATGACGCGTGCTTTCAGATCGCGATTTTCGAGGTAATCCATCACTTGTGAAACGCGAGTGGATTTTATTTCAAATTGATCTTCGCCAAATTTTATTTTCATATCGGATTGAAGTAAACTCACCCAGTAACCATCTTTTTTATCATACCCAACTTCTGAAACCTGCGCTGACTGCAGCTTTCCAGTCGATGGCAGGGATCTTAAAATCGCAATTGCACCTTCGCGGATCTTTTGATTTTTTAAAAATTGGTCTTGTCGTATAACAGCTACGGACGGAGCTTGTTTTGAATCTACTTTCTTTAATAAAACTGCCGAATCTGTTACCGGATAGAATTCAGTTAAGCCACGCGATTCTTTAGATTGAATCAAAAAAGCAATATGCTGAGGCTCCACATCAATTTCTAAACCCGAAGGCCACGATCTTGAAATGCGAAAATCCGCAACCCAACCTTCTGTTTTAAGTAAAGCCGAGACATTATTTAGCGAAAATTTCCATAGCGACTGACCCTTAAAGAACTCTAATTTTTCATTTAAAGCTTCGATATAGGGTTTAACAAAAACTTTTTGTGAGGCCTTAACGGAAACGTTTAAAGTGATCTTATCTATTTTGAAAAATCCTTCTTGCTCAAGCGAATATAACGACAGGCTTATAACAGCCAAAAGCACGAGACTAGAGACTAAGAATTTCAGAAAGCGATTTTTATTTTGCGTCACGGCCTTAGCTTAATCGAAATTTGATCAGGCATCACCAATTTCATATCTAGTAATTAAACACCACTGGACTTAAGGCTATTTTATTTTAAGTTTCATTTGGATACTTCAGATGATTTCATCCAACAAGCGAAGCGTATTTTTCGTCTAGCAAAATTTAAGTGGAACGCATTCAACTCATGGCCCAGATGATTTCACCCAAGCAGTGTAGTGATTTTTTCTCGGCCTGTAGTGCACAAAGCCAAAAGCCTCTAAGAAATTTTGTTGTAAATAACCCACGCAATTCTTAAAATCGCGACCCCAGTTTACGACTCTAGAAAACGGCCGAAATTCCCAAAAACCAGTTGGCCTACCGACCACAATTCCCTTTGCTTTTGAGGCTTTTGGGACTTCGTTCAAAGCCTTTGTCCCACCGCCCGCATCTACCTTCATGCATGCTTTAAAAAAATCTTTAAAGCTTTTCTGCTGCATCACATGGCTTGCAATTTGGCCTGAAACCGCTTTAATGTATGCGTTATAAAGTTTTCGGTTCGTGATTCGTAAAAGCAGATGTAAGTGATTAGAATTAATCACGCTCTTATATATGCGAACGCCAAATTTTTTCGCAAAACGTGTAATGATGCGATTGATCGCTTTAAAATTTCTCTGCGCTAGGAAGCTATCGGAACCTTTTGCCCAAGTGCTACGTAGCACAAAATGGACAGAATCCTTTGAAGATAAAGGTCTGATTGATTTTCTACGACCGTGAAGCAAAGCCCCACCGAAGAATTTGGCTTGCTTTGCGCTTGAGTGAAATAATGAGATTTGCGTTGATTGTTCCATATAACTTAATACTTCAAATTCGGGGCGATGCCCCCGAAGCTTCTGGAAAGCGCGGAAAAAGGTTCATAACCGAGTGGCGGTTTTCGAGTGAGTCTCGCATTCGCTTAGTGGCTTCAATGCAAGGTCCGTAATAGATAGGCGGTTTAAGCCTAAGATTATTAAGTTTTTCGCGGTAAACAAGTTCCGATTGCCAAATTTTTCGATGCTATTTCACAGTTTTTACAGATTACATTTTGCTATATTTGTGACGGAATCCGCTTAAAGTAATTTTTTGCTAAAATCATAATAAATACATACATGATAGGAGTGTTTAACACCGGGTACCCGATACTGTAACCCAGCCATGCAATTAAACCATAACTTAGGGAATTAATCAGCAATCCAAAAATAAGAATATACGGACCGAATAAATTCTCGAATACAATTACAAGCACATCGATCGACATTGGCAGCAACTTTATCAAGCTATCACTGTCCCATGAACTAATTGGAAAATTATAATTGAAATGCACTAGCAAATTTGCAAATGTAAATGTACATATTTGTGTGATCACTCTTGCAGTACGATTAGGAATGAAACGGGTTAATGTTTTTCTAAGTACTGTTCCAAAAAGCACAAGCCAAACTAGACGTAGGACGAATTGATACAGGTTATCTGAAGTAATAACTAGCGGAGTTACTTGAGCGAATCCACCAGCCATATAATTCAATAACATCTGAATTGCTGTAAAAATCAGGGGAATTAATACCGAAATATTTAAACAATATGAGTCTGATCTTATTTTAGGCTGGAAAAAGTATTGATTTCTTAGCAACGGAATTAAAGCCAGTAAAGTTAAAATTAGGAAAATATCTCTAAGTATTAAAATATAATTAGAAGTTTCTCTGTGCTCGGTTACAACTAAACTTGCAGAAGATAAGTTCTGTTTAAATACAGTAAGGGAAATTAAGCCGATCAAAAAGACACCAAAAAAAATTAAAACTGACTTTACAAATGATTTACCCAGCATGAACTATTGCTTCTTTGGCGCATGATTAATGGAAAAAAGTTTTAGGAAAATTCATATTTTTATATAATTAAAATTACCTGCAAAGAATATCAAATGCAACCCGCTCAAGTTAATCTTCGATACAACGCTGGAGTAATCAAAAAACTGGCTAGACCAAAGACTATTGGCTATTTTCAAATGAATATTTTTAAAGTGATAGTAATCTATGTCCAAGTTACTTCTACTTATTTTATTTTATTTAAGCAGCTACTCGCTACAAGCGCAAACCTACGATTTTTATCCCTCGAAGAAGTCACTTTCACCCGTAGTGGTATTTGTTCATGGCGGGGCTTGGGTCCGTGGTGATAAAGCTCAATACAAACCAGGTGCACTGAAGCTTTCTGAAAATGCACTTTGTGTAGCTGTTATTCAGTATGGCCTGGCGCCGGCAACGCAGCATCCTGCTCCGGTTGAGCAATTGCATGAAGCGCTTAAAAAAATTATTTCAGAAAAATCATCTTTTTGTGATTCACAAAGAATTTTTCTCATAGGACATTCGGCGGGGGCTCATATGATCGCTTTTTGGAATTCCAAATATCAGATCCCCGAAGTCAAAGGCTTCATAGGATTAGCCGGAATTTATGATTTGTCGGCGCTTTCAAAATTGTATCCGAGTTATGATAATTGGTTTCTAAAAAAAGCTTTCGGCGAAAAAGACAGTTGGAAGTTAGCTTCGCCAATTAACAGTGCACCTAAAAGTAAAGCTCCGTGGTTATTACTGCATTCAAAAGATGATGAACTTGTAAATGTCGAGCAATCTTTAGATTTTCAAAAGCATCTTAAAAAAGAAAAAGTACCTGTAGCTTTAGTTGTGCTGAAAAATGTCAGCCATTTTCAAGTTGTCGAAGGACTTAGGAACAAACAAAATTTGGCAACGAAAGAAATTCTTAATTTCATTCAAGACACAAAATAAGAAAAAGTTTTTAAAAATTCTATGCAAAATAAGTAGACATTTTTAAAACCTGTCGCCTAATTTCACCACTTCTGTTTTTAGTAAAACTTTCTTCTCCGTCAACACCGTTTTGATAACATGATCAATGACTTTCATCGTGTCCGCAGCCGTTGCCTTGTCTAAATTGACAATAAAATTGGCGTGCTTCAATGAAACTTGCGCGTCACCAACACGAAATCCTTTAAGTCCGCACTGATCAATTAATTGCGCAGCTTTATGGCCTTCAGGATTACGGAACACAGAACCGCAGCTTGGCATGTCTAGAGGCTGCTTGGTTAAACGAATTTTATTGGCCTCGCGCACTTTTGTTAAAATGTCTGGATCTTTTTTTGTTGGCCAGCTTAGGCCAACTTTAGTCGCTATCCCCGGCTGCCATCCGTCACAATGACGATAAGAAATTGTCAATTCTGACTTATTAATTCGGTGAATACGACCTTCATTTAACACCTCAATCCAATCAACCATTTCCATAAATTCGCGTGGTTGAAAGGCTTCGGCAACTCCAGCATTCATAACAACTCCGCCACCAACATCACCAGGCAAACCAGCCAAAAATAATGCTGGCGACAATTGATTCTTGAGAAATATTTTTAGCAATTCAGATTTTGCAGTGCCAGCTAGACATTCGATAAAAATTCGATCGTCTTTAATTTTAGCTTCGATGGCTGAAAAACGTCTTAAACAAATTGTTAAGCCACGAATTCCGTGATCTGAGATTAAAATATTCGAGCCCCCGCTAAAAACAGTTATGGGCCATTTTTTTTGTTGAGCAGTAGCTAAGGCTTCTTGTAATTCGTCAACATTAGTCGGTAGGCAGAAAAAGTCTGCTGCTCCGCCAATAAGCCAAGACGTGTATTCTGCTAAATTAACGTTTTCTAAGATTTTCAAGAATCTCCATTCCTAACTTCCAGCCATCACCAGCACCTAAAGTTAGAAAAACATCTCCAGCCTTCAACTCATTTAAAATAGTTTTTGATAAATCTGAATCTTTTGCTAGATAAAGTTTATTCTTTATGGCAATTTCTTTGATCAAGTTTTCCGAAGTGATTTCTAAAATAGGTTTTTCACCAGCTGAATAAATGTCTGCTAAAAATAGAAAGTCAGCTTGAGTAAAGCAAGAGGTATAATCTTTCCAACAACTTTCAGTTCGTGAATATCTGTGAGGTTGAAAATACACGACGACTCTGTTGTTTTCAAATTTCTCTTTAAAAGCCTGTAGCGCGGCTCGAACTTCTGTTGGATGATGACCATAATCATCGTAGACATGAATGCCTGCCGCCTCACCTTTATAATGAAAACGCCTGTCAACACCCTCAAATTTTTCTAAACCTTTAGCGCAAGTCTTAAAATCTATGCCTGCTGCTAATGCGGCTGCAATACTTGCTGCTGCGTTCAGTGCATTATGCCGACCTGGCACATTTAGTTTAAATGTTCCCAGAAGATTTTTTTTGTTATCAATGCATTGGAAAAATTTGTATTCGCTTTTTTGACCTTCAACAATAAAATCATTTTTAGCATCAAAACCATAGAATAATATCGTTTTTGAATAGGTGGAAAATAATTCGCGCACATTCGGATCATCGCCACAAACGATCATCGAACCATAAAACGGAATTCGATGCGCAAACTCCAAAAAGGCTTTTTTTAAATTATCAAAATTTTTAAAATGATCCATATGATCGGAATCAATATTAGTTATGATGGCAATTTCAGGCGACAGTTTATTAAAACTTCCGTCGCTTTCGTCGGCTTCGGCAATAAGCCATTCACCACTGCCCAAAAGTGCAGTTGATTTTATTCTTTCAAAACGCCCACCAACCACGATGGTTGGATTTAAATTAGCTTCTAAAAAAATTGACGCCGTTAGGCTGGTAGTAGTGGTCTTTCCATGCGTGCCCGCTACCGCAATACCACGCTTTAATCGCATAATTTCTGCCAAAGCTTCAGCTCTTGGGATTAAGGGAATGTGATCTTGCCTGGCTTGAACAACTTCAGGATTAGTAAAAGGAATTGCGCTTGAATAAACAACCACATCTGCGTTACCAACATGGTTCGCATCATGGCCCTTAAAAACTTTAATCCCTAATGACTTAAGCCGTTCCGTGTTTGCATTTTCTCCGGCATCGGAACCTGTTACACTGGCACCCATATTATTTAACAATTCAGCAAGGCCGCACATTCCTATGCCGCCGATACCGATAAAATGGAATTTTGCTTTATCTAATTTCATAAATTCTTGTCGATTTCTTTTAAAATATCTATCGCAATAGATTCGGCCGCTTTTTCGGTCGCCAAACCTTTTAAATTCAGCATCATCGTTTCACGTAATTTCAAATCTGTCATGAGTAGAATTATTTGCTTTTTAAGCTCAATCTTATCGAATGATTTTTGCGGCATCAAAAAGCCTGCCTTATGTTGAATTAATATCTCGGCATTTTTAGTCTGATGATCGTCTGCCGCCGGAAGCGGAACAACAATGGGTATTACGCCAAAACACGCGGCTTCGGCAATTGTGCTTGCGCCACCGCGACAAAATTGCACTTCAGCATTTCGATAGAAATCCGGCATGCTGTAAATGAATTCATGCACTTCAACGCAATTAATTCCAGCATACTTTTGCTTTATTGCTGCATAATCACGTGTTCCAGTTTGGTGAACTACTGAGATTTTATCATGCAACTCTGGGCTTGAAATAATTAAATCTGACAATTGCTGATTTAAAAATAATGAACCCTGACTACCGCCTGTACAAAGAATTTGTAGTTTTCCGCCTGACACATTCTTTTTTAAAGTGCGGGCATTTTCTATTTCTTGCCGAAGCGGCATACCAACAATCTTTACATTGGTCGATTTTAAATATTTTTTTGCTTCCGAAAAAACTAAGTAGGCATTTTTCACTACTCGCGATAATAGTCGGTTAGCCATTCCAGAATGGGCATTGGGCTCCCAAATTGCAGTTTCAACTCCACAAAATACAGCCGCCAATAGAAAGGGCGCTGAAGCATAGCCACCCACTCCAAGTACAAAGTTAGGCCGGTATTTTCTAATCAATGAGATAGATTCAAAAAACCCAATGCAGATAGAAATTAAAGTGCGAATTTTTTTTAACGGCTGCCCTGAAAAATTGAGTTGTCCACTGCGAATTAAATCCAGCGGCAGCTTTTCCTTGCTCATGATTTTTGACTCTAAACCTTGCGCCGTACCCACGTAACGAACTAAACAATGTTCATCTAAGTGATTAAGTGCACGCCCAATCGCAATTGCTGGATAGATGTGTCCACCTGTACCGCCACCCGCGATCATGATACTTCTATTTTTATTCATGCATTTCGATGTTAAGTATAGTGCCAAAAAGAAAACTAAGAACTAATAATGAACTTCCACCATAGCTTAAGAATGGCATGGTTAAACCCTTTGTTGGCAGTAGCCCCATCACCACGCCACAGTTAATAAAAACTGAAATCGCAAAAGTTAAGATCAAACCTAAGACCAAAGTTTTTTTAAACTGGTCTTCTGTTTTTAAGGCAATTTGAAATCCGCGGAAAATCACGAAAGCATATAAAGCTAAAAGCATAACCAAGCCGATAAAACCCATTTCTTCGCCAAAGACAGCCATTGTGAAATCGGTATGGGCTTCAGGCAAGAAAAATAATTTTCCTTGACCCTGCCCAAGCCCTTGTCCGGTTAATCCGCCTGAGTGCACGGACAACATGCTTTGAATAACTTGAAATCCTTTTTGCGCTGGATCGGACCAAGGATCTAAAAAAGCTTGGACGCGGGCCCGACGGTAAGGTGAATGCCAAACAAGCATGTAAAGCACCGGTAAAGCTGCCAAGCCCGATGCAAATAACCATTTTAGATTTAATCCAAAGGTAAAAAGCAAAGCAACACCAACTAACGTGATAATCATGAAACTACCAAAATCAGGCTGCTTGAGTAGAACCACAAGGGGTAACGTGATCATTAAAAAAATCCAGCCCCATTTAATTTTTCCTAAATAATTTTGATGGCGACAAACCAAACCCGCAAATAAAAAACTAAATGCGATCTTCAAAACTTCAGAAGGCTCAAAACGAAATCCTAAAGGCAGCTGAATCCAACGAATGGCTCCACCGACGCGCACTCCAACATGGGGAATAAATGTGGCACATAACAAAATAAAAGCCGCGGGCCAAATAACCCAGCCCCATTTACGGTAAAGTTGAAATGGAATTTGAGTCGTGACGAATAAAACGACTCCGGCTAGTAACGTAAAAATTATTTGCCGCTTAAAAAAATAAAGACCGTCTCCGTAAGATTCGGTCGCGAATATATAACTTGAGCTGTAAACTTGAACAAGCCCTATACCGAATAGGGCTACAATGGCTAAAAATAAACTTGAAGATAAAAATTTGGTCTTCATGACCCTCGCACTTTAGTTTTTAAAGAGTTCGTGCAAGCTTTTTACTTAAGCTTACTTGAATTTTTTAACGATCTCTTTAAAATAGTCGCCTCGTTCCGCGTAGCTGTCAAACATATCAAAGCTTGAACATCCTGGTGACATCAAAACGATATCGGCAATCCTAGACTTTTGGTAAGCGATCAACACAGCTTCTTCGAAAGTTCCGATAAGATAAGTTTCAGAAAAATCGCCTAAATCGCGATTAATCCGCTCTTTAGCTTCACCCACAAGAATTAAAGTTTTCACTTTTCTTTTAACAACATTTCTAAGCGGCTCATAATTTAAATTCGTGTCCTTACCACCGGCGATCAAAATTACGTTTTCCTCAAAGCAATCCAGTGCGCGAAGAACGGCATGAACGTTTGTGGCTTTCGAATCATTGTAAAATAAAACTCCACCAACTTTACGAACATACTCTAATCGATGCTTAAGACCCAAATATGTATCGATTGTCTTTTGCACAGCCTCATGGGTCGCACCGTATTCACGCGCTAACAGCAAAGCCGCCATTAAATTTTCGATAGAATGCTTACCCTTCATTTTCATATTTTTAATAGAAAATGTTTCAATCTCCGGCCCCGTACGCACGCGCAATTCATCGCCAACGTTAACAGCTCCGCCGATATTCATAATTTGCGGTTCTAAAGCGGGTTTTCTAGAAAAATAAAATATTCGTCCACGTTGCACAGCTGGATCGCGGGCAAGTTCAACCACCGCATTGTCATCGGCATTTAAAATTGATGTGGTAGCTTGGCTGGTGTTTTTAAAAATTCGTCGTTTTGCGTTGACGTAATCTTCCATCGAACGATATCGATCTAAATGATTTTCCGCTAAATTAGTAAAAACAATATTTGCCGGAGAAAATTCATTGCAATGCTCAAGCATAAAACTAGACATTTCTGCGATAACAACTTTAGCTTTTTTATCTTGTAGTAAATAATTTGTAATCGGATTTTCATTCGATCCGCCCACCCAAACTTCAACTCCGCTTTCTTTCAGCATGGTTTCGGCAATGCGCGCGACCAAAGTTTTACCATTCGTGCCGGTAACACCGACGATAGGTTCTTTGATAAACTGAGCCGCAAATTCATATTCACCCGTAATTTTTATTCCTTGCTGACGCGCATATTCAAATATTTTTAAATGCGGAGCGACCCCCGGAGATAAAATCACTAAATCTTGTGACAAAAAAGTCTTTGGTGAATGCGAGCCAAGCTCAAACTTAATATTGGTGTAACCATCAAGCTGCTCAAGCGTATTGGAAAGCTCGGGCTTTGACTTATGATCCGTTACCGTCACATTAGCTTCATGTTTTGTTAAAAACTTAGCTAGTGCAACCCCAGTTTTTCCAAGACCTACGATCAAAATCTTCTTATCTTTTAATTCGGAAACTTCTTTCCACATATGACGAACCTTTCAGTGAATGTACAATTATCTTAATTTTAAAGTTGCTAAACTAAGTGCTGCTAACAAAATCGAAATGATCCAAAAACGAACAATGATTTTCGTTTCCGTCATTCCGCCCAATTCGAAATGGTGATGGATGGGTGCCATTTTAAAAATTCTTTTTCCAGTTAACTTAAACGAGATCACTTGCGTAATAACAGACAGTGCTTCAACGACGAAAATTCCGCCAAGTAAAACCATCAAAATTTCATTTTTAGTGAAGACAGCCATCGCTCCTAGAAAGCCACCAAGACTGAGGCTACCAACATCTCCCATAAAAACTTGAGCCGGATACGTGTTAAACCACAAAAATCCCAATCCACCAGCCACCATGGCAGCAGCAAACGGGGCAAGCTCGCCAGCACCTGCTACATGGGGAATTTGTAAATATCCCGCAATGGACGCATGGCCCACGATATAAGAAAAAATTCCAAGAGTCGTTGCCGCAACAATAACTGGAACGATAGCTAAGCCATCCAGACCATCTGTTAAATTGACGGCATTCGCAGTCCCAACAATAACTAAGCCGCCAAACAAAGCATAGAAAATACCTAGATCAAAAGTAAAATGCTTTAAAAAAGGAATCGCTACAACAGTGCTTAAATTATAAAATTTAATTAAAACTAGAACTGTTACAATCGCTATGAAAAATTCTCCGCCAAGACGAAGCTTACCAGATAAACCTTTATGGTTTTTCTTAGAAACTTTTAAATAATCATCAACGTAGCCAATCATACCAAAGCCCCAAGTAATCAGCACAGTCCCTACAACAAGAGGATTTAGCAGATCGATCCATAAAATTAGCGGCACCAGTGTACTTAATAGAATTAGCCAACCACCCATGGTCGGCGTACCCGCTTTTTTCAGGTGAGTTTCGGGGCCATCGCTACGAATACTTTGCTTGAAATGTTTTTGCTTTAATCTTTCGATAAAATTTGGTCCCCAAATCAAACACAGGAAAAACCCAGTAAAAAATGAGATAAAAGTGCGTACTGTAATATACCGAAACACATTGAATGCAGAGACGTGATCAGATAACGAATAAAGCCATTGATAAACCATTCCTGCAGTTCTAGCACAAAGCAGGACTAGAATTCAAGAAAAATTTACTAAGTATCTGATTTTGTTATTGATTTTGGTAAAAATCTCCATTAGCTTCCTTCTATGAAAAAATCGAAGACGCGTTCTGAAAATGAGTTAAAAAGTTTCTCACTGGGAAAAGCTAACACCGCTTATCCAACAAACTACGCGCCAGAAGTCCTTGAAGTTTTTGATAATAAAAATCCAAATGAAATTGCCTGGACAACTTTTATTTGTACAGAATTTACTTCGCTATGTCCGAAAACAGCTCAACCTGATTTTGCAAAAGTTTTTATTAACTATATTGGTGATAAAAAAATGGTTGAAAGCAAATCCCTAAAACTTTATTTATTTAGCTTTAGAAATCACGGCGACTTCCACGAAGATTGTATGCAAAAAATTTGCGACGATTTATTTTCATTGATGAAGCCAAAATACATCGAAGTGATCGGCGAGTTCACTCCCCGCGGCGGCATCGCCATTTTTCCGTTTGCTTCTAAAAGCAATTCTGAAAAAATGTTTAAAGATATGCACCAGCAGCGTTTGATCGGATATGCCCCTGGCAAGTATTCGATGAAACTGGATCGATTGTATTAGTTATTTTGCGATGGTTTCGATCAGAATCTGACCCTGCAGCGATCTAATAATTCTATTTCGATCGCTACGAATTATTTATGCAAAATCAAGAATCGAATACTACATTATTGCTGCGAACAATCAGCATAATCAACAAGATTGGCAGGGCAATCAACTTCTCATTTTGATGAACTAGGATAACTTTTCTCCAACGTTGGAATCAGGCGTTGAGTTCCGACCAAAGCTAATTACCAATACTTAACTTGATTGCAGCACGCTGCCGCCATTTTGTTTGCCTGTGAGCACAACCAGTGAAGTGATTGTGTCTTAGTGCGCAGTAAAACTAGGTTCCGACCCACCAAAGTCTGTATCGTCAGATGGCTTGTCATAGTCAGCTTCAGTAAAAGATGACTTACCCATATATTCTGCACCACGTTCGCCCGGCTCGTCCGCCAAAACACGTATTGATGCAAAAATCATAGATGACACTAAAAGTACACGTAAGATTTTTGTCATAGAATCCCCCCTTTAAATTAAAGACCAGTTTTCATTAGAACTTATCGGGATTCATTCGATCAAACTTCAATGAATCTCAACAACTTCAACGTTTTTTGGTTTCGTAGTATGTTAAAGCAATTTACTAGCCACTAGCAAATGCATCACAATGGTTTTTGTTTAAGCAAAGTGGTTAACACTTGGTATCTCTTTTTGAGATAAGGTTTTATTCTGAAGTATTTTTGATGGCTTACAAAATAGTGAATAAACAGTAAACACGAAAAATGCATGGACGTTTCAATTTAGGTCAAAACTTGCGGAGGCCTTTAGTTTTAAACCTATTCACGAAAAGAATTTCTTATTTTTTTCCCAGTTCAGGGGCTGACAATATTCGATAAATCGCTCGGTCGCTGCCCCACGAGAGCCTTTAATCAAAATGATATCGTTTGGCTGTAAAATCTTTTGCAACTTTTCCCCAGCAGAAATTTGAAACTCAGATTTTATCGTGCAAAATCCTTCAAATGAAGATTTCGCAATTCCTTCTGCAAAAAATTTATAATCTTCGCCGATAAAAAATATATCACTAAAGCCACTGTCACCTACTTTTTGTCCTAAGTTACGGTGGGCTTCGGCAGAATCTTTACCAAGCTCTTTCATTTGTCCGAAGACGCCAATTTTTTTTCCCACGATATTTAGCAGCGGAATATTCTCTAGCAACGCCGACATACTATCGGGATTAGCATTGTAGCCATCAAACAAGATTTCGGCTCCGCAGGCGGTTTGAATAAATTGGTTACGACCCCAAGTGGTTTTACAAAGTGGCAGCGCTTTCCAAATTAGATCTGCAGGCATTTCGCACGCATAGGCAATGCTTGCAGCGGCCATTAAATTAACGACGTTTTGTTTTCCAAAAATCGGTACAACGGCAGATCCTTCTCGGCCTGCAATAGAACCTGATAGCGTCATGCTTTTCATCGACATTTTATCAATCTTAAAATAGACATCAGCTTTATCGTTTTTTTCAGAGAATGATAACATTCTTGATGCCGGAAATTTTTTAGCTACTGGATACATCATATCAAAAGTTAGATCTTGGTCTTGGTTAAAAATGCGAATAGTGTCGGGCTTTGATTCTTGGTAAATTTCACTTTTTGCTTTAGCAATATTGACTTGGCTTCCAAAAAATTCCAAATGGGCTGTGCCAACCATGGTACATACGACGACATTGGGTTCAGCAATCTGCACAAGCTTAGTAATTTCTCCGGCATGATTCATTCCCATTTCAACGACAGCAAACACGGTGTTAGGGGTAATTTGTAGTAATGTCAGGGGCACACCCCAATGATTATTAAAACTACCGTAATTGTAGTGCGTTTTTTTAAAAGAATTTAAAATGTGTGCTGTGAATTCTTTGGTTGTGGTTTTGCCGTTAGAGCCAGTAATTCCGATTACTTTTGTCGATAAACTTTGGCGGTGGTGATGAGAAAAATCTTGCAAGGCCTGCAAAGTATCTTGAACCAAAACAATGCTGACAACTTCTTTCAAATGCTCAAATTTAGAATCTAAGCGCTGAACAATTAAAACTGACGCGTTTTTTTGTGAAGCTTGATCTAAATAATCGTGAGCATCATAAGTATCACCTTTTAACGCAATAAATATCTTGCCCGTTAAATCAACCCGCGTATCTGTTCCGACGGAATCTGCCGACGTAAGAACTTCGGATACAATGTTGCCGCCGCTCCAGTCCGCGATTTGCTTTAAACTCCATGTCATAATGATCCCTGCAAATATTTTTGTGCAACCTCAACGTCGCTGAAGTGAATTTTTTCTGTTCCTAAAATTTGGTAGTCTTCATGACCCTTCCCTGCAATCAAAATCACATCTTCGGCGCGGGCTCTTAAAATGGCCGCAGCGATTGCTTTTTCACGGTCTGCCTCTATGACATAATTTTCAAAATTTTTAGCGATTCCATGACGAATGTCGTTGATGATATCTTCGGGTTTTTCAGTACGTGGGTTATCTGAAGTAACGTAGACAAAATCGCTGTACTTGGTCGCTAAAGTTCCCATGATCGGTCGCTTCGCTTTATCGCGATCTCCACCACAGCCAAAAACTGTAATAATTTTGCTATTTTTATTGCTGTTATTGCGAATTTCGACCAAGGCTTTCAAAACATTTTCTAAAGCATCGGGAGTATGGGCGTAATCAACAAAAACAGTTTTAAGACCAGTGCTTTTAATTTTTTCTAGACGGCCAGGAACACCATAAAAAGTATGAAGGGCGCGAATCGCTTGTTCTAATGAAATCCCACACGTCAATGAAGCAACAATACTGGCAACAACATTATAGATTGTATGCAGGCCACAAAGTGGAACCTCAACTTTGACAGTCTCAAGTGGAGTCTTTAGTTCGAACTCAGTTTTAGCATAATCCATCTTTAATATTTTAAATTGAAAGTCAGACTCCCGTTGTCCATAGGTCCACACGATTACAGAATCAGCAACTTGCAACTTGCGGCCATAGGGGTCATCCACATTAACAACTGCGAACAAAGGTTTTTTTATAGAAGACCACATCAAGTCCGTGAACAATCTTTGCTTTGCTGCGAAGTAATGATCCATTGTTTCGTGGTAATCCAAGTGGTCGTGAGTCAAGTTTGTAAAAACCACGGTATTGTAGGATACGCTTTCACTGCGCTTCTGGTGTAACGCATGTGATGTAACTTCAAGGGCTGCGGCCTCTGCCCGGTGTTCGACGAATTCACGTAATCGTCTTTGTAAAGTCACTGGATCTGGAGTGGTCATCTGCGAGCTCCAAATTTTATCTTCGATGCGATGATTGACAGTGCCAATGACGGCCATAGGTTTGTGATTGAAATTTAAAATTTGTTCTAAAATATAGGTGATGGATGTTTTCCCGTTCGTGCCAGTGACCCCAAAGCAAAATAATTCATGCGATGGAAAATCGTAATAGATGGCAGCGATACGATCAAGTGCCCCGCGAGTATCGCTGGTTTCAAGTATGGCACCTTTGAAATTTTCGGGCACTTTGCTTCTGTTTTCAACAACCAGAACTATTGCGCCTGCTGTTATCGCCTGTGGTAAAAAATTATGCCCATCGGTTTGTGTTCCCTTTATGGCAACAAACACACTATTGGGCACAACTGAGCGTGTATCAAAAAAGATTCCCGCAAGATCTTGCTCGAGCGAAAATGCTAAGTCTACGGGGTCAAGTTTTATATCAAAAAAAGAAAATAACTGCTGTAGTTTCATTTGAAATAAGACTAATATTTGAAAGTAAAACTAACAACTATAAATTGAGAAATAATACATACTATGCAACTACGATCCTGCGGCTCACTTCAAGCCTACGAATTTTTTGAAAATCCTGATGGCAAGTGGGTCATTTTGTTTCATGGTTTTGGTGCGGACGCCTCGGATCTGGCAAGCTTAAAAGAGGCCTTTCGTTTTACTAAACCTTGCAATTGGCTTTTCCCAAATGGCCCCTTATCTGTCCCTATCAGTCCTGGTTATTCGGGCCGTGCTTGGTGGAACATAAGATTATCTGACTTATCCAACGACTGGAGCACCGCCCGACCCGATGGTTTAGAGCAAGCTGTGAACCAAGTGTTTAAAATGATTTCTTCGATGAAGTTTCAATGGAAAGATTTAATTATTGGTGGGTTTTCGCAAGGAGCAATGCTTGCAACCGAAGTTTTTTTAAAAGCACCAGAAACGCCAGCTGGATTAATTTGTTTGTCCGGCACGATGCTAAGTGAAAAACAATGGTCAGAAATGGTGCCTGCTAGAAAAGGTTCTACAATTTTTATGTCGCACGGAGAGGCCGATCAAGTGCTGCCTCACAAAGGCTCTATTCAATTACAAAAGTTTTTTGAAAAACATGAAATCAAAACTCAATTTGCTTCTTTTCGCGGAGCCCATGAAATACCGCAATCTGTTTTAGATAAAATGGGCGCCTACATTAAGGAGCGCTTGTAAAATGAGTTATGCCATTGAAACAGAAAATTTAGGGCGTACTTACAAGACCTACGCGAAAAAAGAAGGTCTGCTTAATTCGATAAAGGGTTTATATAACCGCGAATACACCGAAAAAGTGGCTTTAAAAAATGCAACTCTGCAACTAGAAAGTGGAAAAATTGTAGGTCTTGTTGGCGCTAATGGGGCAGGAAAGACGACCCTTTTAAAAATTTTATCAGGGCTAATTTATCCATCCTCGGGGCAGGCTAAGGTTTTAGGTTTTGAACCTTGGAAACGCCAGAATGAATTTTTAAAACAAATTAGTATTCTACTTGGTCAGAAAAATCAGTTGTGGTGGGATATCACTCCGCGCGATAGCTATTCTTTACTTTCAAAAATTTATGATCTGGATGCCAATGCTTCGCGAAAATTGGTTAATGAATTAGCCGATTTATTAAAATGCACCCATGTGCTTGATACCCAACTTCGTCGCCTGAGTTTAGGTGAACGAATGAAAATGGAAATCATCGGATCCTTACTTCATTCACCGAAAGTTCTGTACCTCGATGAGCCGACGATCGGTTTAGATATCGTTGCCCAGTCAGCTATTCGAAATTTTTTGCAAACTTATGTGCAAGAGTTTAAGCCGGTCATTATTTTAACATCGCACTATATGGATGATATCGCTCAGTTAGCCGATCAGTTATTGCTGATGTCTCAAGGCGAAATTGTCTATAACGGGACGGTTAAGGCCTTCATGCAATCGTCTGATTTGAAAAAGAAATTGGTGTACCGCTTTAATAATTCTTTAGAAGAAAAGGAAAAAATCTATAATTCGCCAGAGCTTTCAAAAGTATTGGCAGAGATTGTTGCTGAAGGTGATATCACAGACATAAAAGTAGAAGAGGTTAATTTTGAAGAAGTCATTCGCCGCTTTTTGGCGAAGGAATCTAGCGTTTTGTAATTTAGCTATCGTTACGAATCTAGAGTACAGATTTAATTTTATTGTTGATGCCTTCGTGCAGCCGATTTTGACTGTGGGCATTGAAGTTCTGCTTTGGTTAGCAATTTTTAAAACTGCGGAGTCCGCTCAGATTGGGGGATTTGGCCGGGAATCCTATTTGGCTTATGCAGTGTGGGCGCCGTTTTTAGGACGCATCACCGTCAGCTGGATGTATGAATCAATGATGGTTGAAGAAATTGCCTCAAGCACAATTAATACAATTTTAACCAGACCTATTAGTTTCTACGAGTACTACCTAAGCCAGCTGTTAGGCTATAAGGTCATAACGACTATTTTTTCTTTATTAGTTCCAATCATCGCAAGCTCAATCTTTCACTTACCTGTTTTCTTCGATCGCCTTTTTCCAGCACTGGGCTTAGTCATGTATTATCTTATTTTAGTTCACACGATGAGTTTTATGATCTCGACACTTGGCTTTTTTCTTACCCGCGTGCGTTCGTTTACCTTGGTTAAAAATTTAACGCTTTGGCTTTTAAGTGGCGAATTGGTGCCTATTGATTTAATGCCAGTGGCGCTGAAAAAAGTTTTGCTACTGCTGCCTTTTTCAAGCGGCGTCTATATTCCGCTGGCCTTTTTAACCGGACGGGCCGAACATTCGCTTTTACTACAAGGCTATACAAATATAACAATTGGATTACTTATTATTGCCCCGATTTCATATCTTTTTTGGAAACGTGGCTTACAAGAGTACACAGGAACAGGAACTTAAATGCTTTCCTTATTTCTTGAAACTATAAAAAAATATTTTAGCCTGTACAAAGCTTTTTTTAAAGTCAGCATGGTCGCGGATTTAGAGTATCGTTTTAATTTTGTACTTCTTGTTTTGTCAGAGTTCATTTGGTATTCGACGCAACTTTTACTTTTTGAAGTTCTTTATCGTCATACAAAAATTATCGGTGCATGGAATATTCATCAAATGCGCGTTTTTATTTTTCTAGTTTTATTTGTAGATTCAATTTACATGATCTTATGGGATGCCAATTTTGCGTCATTTACTGATAATGTGCGCAAAGGCACGCTAGACCTGCTGCTTGTAAAACCCGTGAATTCCATGTTTATGCTGAGTTCACAAAAGATATCTATTTCACACTTACCTTGTTTGGTAATAACTGGTGGTGGCTTTCTTTGGGCTATTAACCAAATCCCTGATTTTAGTTTTTGGAAGTTAGCGTGGCTTATAATTTTAATTCCGGCGGGCTTGTCCGTGATTTTTGCTGGTCGCTTTGCGCTGAATTGCTCGGCCGTGATTTTTACCCGCGCAGACTTTTTGCAATATGTTTGGTATTCGATGTTTCGTCTAGGTTTACGGCCGGATGCGATTTATTCGGGTTTTTTAAGAGTAATACTTATTTTTATATTACCTTTTGCAATGATCGCCTCAATCCCCGCCAGAATATTATTGGAACCCGCAAATCCATGGTTAATTCTTTGGGCTTTTGTAATGCCGATACTTTTAATTTTCGGAATTCGCAAATATTGGAATTACTGTCTGAAGTTTTACTCAAGCGCTAGCAGCTAATTACTCTTTTAAAAATACACTCATGGTGCGGTCAATAGGCAAGGAAGCGCCCTCGGCCGGCCAGGTTGAATCGACTCGCCCATTGCCTATAAACTTTATTTGGATCTGTTGCTCGGAAGCACGTGATAGAACTTCACGGACCGTTAATGACTTCAAGCGAGGGGTCGTAGTAACTAGCTCAATGTTTTTATTTAGACTTAATTGATCGACGGAAATATTTTTTTCAGCTTCAGCTGGTTTTAATTCACTTTTGGGAGAAGAAGCCTGAGTCATTTTCAGCTCCGAAGAAACATCAGGGCTTATGCCGCTTCGACGGATGGCATAAGAAGCTATTTTTGAAAATACTGGAGCAGCTACTTGTGAGCCATAATAGCCTTTCCGTGGATGATCAAAACCTACAAAAATCACGTACTCTGGCGCAGTTGCAGGAATAAAACCGCCAAAACTTGCGATATACCCGCCCTGCATATATCCGCGACCGTGAGTTTTAATTTTTTGTGCCGTACCTGTTTTGCCTCCGACGAAATATCCCGGAACCCGCGCAAGCGTTCCTGTTCCACCTTCAGAAGTAACCGCAATCAACATTTTTCGCATCTGTTCAGCCGTTTGTTCTGAAACAACGCGACGAATTTTTTTAGGCAGATGTTTTTGAACATCATTTGTTTCTAAATCAGAAATTGAATCAACAATATAAGGTTGGTTAAGAACTCCACCATTGGCAATAACTGCAAAGGCATTCGCAATTTGTAATGGCGATGCGGTGATCCCTTGTCCGAAAGAAATATTCGCTAACAAATGCTCACGCCATGGTAGTGGTACCGTTATTCCTTTGGCTTCACCCGGTAAATCAATCCCGCTTTTTTCTCCGAATCCAAAAGCCGTAAGCCCTTCTTTTAATTTCTGGTCTCCCATTTTAAATGCGATCTTTGAAGTTCCGATATTTGATGAAAATGCTAAAACCTCTGTGACGCTAATGGTTCCTTGCGCA
Organism: Bdellovibrionales bacterium; assembly: GCA_043753645.1. GTDB lineage: Bacteria > Bdellovibrionota > Bdellovibrionia > Bdellovibrionales > Bdellovibrionaceae > Pseudobdellovibrio. Next base: position 25,977 of record JAYUWH010000041.1, on the reverse strand, counting down.
TGATCTTTTTCGGCCTCGTGAATAACACGCTTTCCTATGCGGAAGGCTCCGTTTTCGCAAAATATTTTACTTTCAGGAGTTGTTAATTTTTGATCTAGTGCATTCGCTATGACAAATGTTTTCATGGTGCTGCCGGGCTCAAAAGTATCTGTGATCGCACGATTCCGTCTGACAAATGAATTCACCGAGCCCGGAGCGTTCGGATTAAAATGCGGTAAACTTGCCACTGAGCGTATTGCCGAGGTCTTTGCATCAAGTACCACGGCCCATGCACCTTCGGCCTCAAATTTTTTCATGGCTTCATGCAATTCTGTTTCAACGAAATATTGTAAATCGGAATCAATTGTAAGCTTAATTTCTTTACCTTGTGGAGTCTCAGTGAATAACAATCCGTCTTGTACAAGCGGACGACCGCGCGCATCTTTTCTTAAGGTTACTTTTTTCTTTTCGCCTTTCAAAATGGAATCGTAATGGAGTTCAAGACCCTCTAAAGCCTGTCCTTCTTTACCTACGAAACCTAAAGTTGACGATAGTAATTGATCATTTGGATAGACCCGCTTCCACTCTTCGACCAAACCAATCCCACGAATTTTAAGCTCGCGAATCTCGTCCGCTTCCGTCGCCGAAATAATGCGTTCAAGCCAAACAAATCTTTTACCGGCACTTTTTATTTTAGCAAAAATTAGAGCTGAATTATTTTGATTTAAAATCTTAGCAATTTTTTTTGCCACTAATTTTTTATTCTCAATCAGCTTCGGGTCTGCATATAACGAGTAAGCTGGAGATGTCATTGCCAACTCTTTATTGTGAATATCAATGATTGCACCGCGCCGTGACGGCAAGGTCACAACGGTTTGAAACTGCCTAGCTTGTAAATTATTTAATTTATCTTGTGGTAAAAACTGCAGATAAGCAGCCCGGCCCAATAACACCACCCAAAGAAAACAAAACACTGCATAAAGTGTTATGATTTTCGATTTCAAGGATTAACCTGATTTTTCAACTGCAACTTATTTTGAGCAATAGCATAAGTAGAAGCTAAATTAATTATTTGCGCTGGTTTTATTTTCCGCAAAGTTAATTTTTGAGTAGCAACATTTTCCACCAGCTGGGGACGCGATAATTTCGCCAGTGAAATTTCTTTTTGGCGTGTCATTTCGTTTGTCTTTTTATATTCACGAGTAAGTTTCAAGACGGCATAGGATAAGCGGCGCTCTTCCATTTTTATAAACACCAGTCCTAGCAACATTGAGATAATAATTAATAAACTTAGAAACGGTCTTAGCTGTCGTATATCGTTGGAGCTCATTCATCAACCTCTGCACATCTTGTGCATCTTTAATTATGTTGCTGGCTCATCCTAAGCCCGCAAAGCACGACGCAAAGCAAATTTATCGGGTTTCAAGGGCTTCCTGCCCTTTTGAAAAATCCGAAGTTTTGCGCTACGTGATCTAACATTTAGTCTACATTCTTCTTCGGTAGGCACAATGACTTTTTTATTTACCAAAAAACCTTTTTCATCATCCTTAAATAAGTTTTTGACGATACGATCTTCTAGCGAATGAAAAGTAATTATAGAAAACCGACCTCCGTCCTGCAGTTGCTCAATCAGTAACGGCAAGGCTTCTTCTAAAATTTCCAATTCTTGATTGATGACAAGACGTAAGGCCATAAAATATTGCGTGGCTGGATGAAAGCCCTTTTTTTTCCATCCGTCCACTCGCTCTATTAAACTGGCAAGCTGCAAAGTCGTTATGAACGGCTTTAAATCACGGTCTTGCACGATGGCTTTAACAACATGAAATGGATTTTCGACTTCACCGTATTTTTTAAAAATTTGCATGAGTTCATCATGCGAAAGTTCATTGATTAAATTCGCCACTGACCTTTCGCCAGTTTGATTCATCCGCATATCCAGTGGACCCTGCTTGTTAAAGCTGAAGCCACGTTCGGCCTGATCCAGTTGCGGTGAACTAACACCCAAATCTAGCAAAATCATATCCAATTTTATTTTATTTTCTTTAGCAAATTCTAGAAAGCTTTTATGATGAAGATTTAATTTTTTTTCAGTGATCAACGACCCAAATTTTTTCTTAGCCTCTTCGATGGCGTCCAAATCTTGATCGGCCACTAACGAAATCGAGATGGAGTATTGCTTTTGGATTTCGGCGAAGTGTCCACCTCGGCCAAAGGTTCCATCGAAATAGACCAAGTCTGATTTCGCCCTCATGGGCGCAAAGGAATCAGCAACTTCATGTAATAAGACCGGAATGTGAACCGCGTTCAAAGATGCTCCAACTTCTGGGCCTAGACCTTGGTCGTATTATAAATTTCGAAAATTTGTGCGTCAAGGCAGAATCGCATACTGTATAAATAGGAAAATATTGAAATGTTAATGCAATGTCCACGCTGTGGTTTTTCACAACCAGAAGATCAATATTGCGCCCAGTGTGGCGTCAATATGCAATCCTATAAGCGAAAAGAAAAACCCATCTTAAAAAAAATATTTCAGAATTTAGGTTTTCAAATATTTATCTTATTAATTATTGCAGGATTTGCCGGAACTTATATGATCGGTGGAACTTCGTCGGCTCCTTGGGTCCAAAAGCTTGGTAAATTTGAAGGTCCCAGCAAAAGTACCCGCCAAGCCGTTGTTCCACTTTCGCAAAATCAGTCAGCTACTACTGCGGCTTCGACATCAGCAAATCCGAACGAGCCACTGCAAGATTTAACCAACAAAGAAATAGCTATAGAATCCGCATCAGCAAACTCGGCACTTCAAGCGGTTTCAATAAAAACCACCGCAGAAGGCAATGCGGTAGCAAAATCTGGCGATGCCAAAGATGCAGGAGCTGAAAACACTTCAGCCATTCTATTCAAACTAACTTATGCTGAAGTCTCGACAGAAGTTCTAGCGAAGTGGATCACTGCAAGTTCGCGCATTGGACTTTATCAAAGTATGCAAGATTACTCAGCCGGGATACTTCCTGATTTCCGCAAAAGGGGCGACCCGCTATTGCAAGTTTTAAAAACCGCCGAAAAAAAATTAAGCCTTGGCCAGGCCGAAACGAACTTATCAGGAACTGTCAGTGACGACGGTTCCCAGATGATAGGACTTTCTGCCACTTATGATATTAAAGCTATCGATGCAAATACCGTTCACGGCAGCTTGTATGTGACCCGGGCTAATCGTCAAAATCGCGAAAATTTTCCCGCCGAATTTGACTTACCAAAGGGCTCTGTTTTTTTCATGGTCGACACGTTAACCCGCCAACAATTTCGCAATGAAAAAAAGAGTTTAACAATGGCCCCTTTCCAAATCTTAAATTCTCTTGATTTTAATGCCCAAAAAAGCAAATTCGTTATTATTCTTGAACCCGAAATTAAGTAAATTTTCTTGAACAGGATTAAACTGGTTTTGTCGCACCAAGCTGCTTCCCATTTAATCAATTGTCTTAATTGTTAACGCTTTACTGCTAAAAAAACAAGATTCAATAGTGAATAATCTATCGACGTAAGATACGCTTTTGAATTGCAAGGAGCCCAAAATGAACGCCAAAAATTTAGAATTATCCACTTATATTTCAGAAGAAAAACTTCACCAGAAAGTTGCTGAGATCGGTGCTTTATTAACTGAAAAATTTAAAAATAAAAAAGTAACTGTTATTTGCGTGCTTAAAGGTTCATTTATTTTTTATTCTGATCTTATCCGTCAAATGAACACAGATATTTCATGCGAATTTTTTGGAGTTTCCAGTTACAATGGTGCAACTTCGTCGGGTGAGGTGAAAGTGACTTTGGATTTATCATCTCCGGTCGAAGGCCAGCACGTCATTTTAGTCGAAGACATCGTTGACACTGGAATTACGATGAACTATCTAAAAAAATCGATTGAATCACGTAACCCAGCCTCGTTAACAACTGTGGCGCTTTTAGAAAAACCGGATGCATTAAAAGTTCCGTGCAAGCTTGATCATGTTGGCTTTCAAATAACTAATGAATTTGTCGTTGGCTATGGGCTTGATTATCAAGGCTACTACCGAAACCTGCCGTACATTGCGCAGGTTCAAAATTTTCAATAGTTTTTATATAGGGAGTCTTCATGTTTAAACTTCTGGCTGCTTCAATTTTTATAACTGTCTTGTGTCATGCGCAAGAGCCAATGCCTACTTCGACCAATCCGGCAAACTCAGACACGGCTGATACAATCAGCCAACCAACACCGGACCAAAAACAATCTTTAAAAAAAGGGAAACCGCTTCCGAAAAAAGTGATTTCGAAATCTGTCGATGAAAACCCTGTGATTGCGCCGGCAACTGCGATCCCGCCCAAAGCGGCAACCGAAACAGCTTCCGAAAAAAAAAATGATTCGGCAAATTCTACAACTGAAAATTCTAGTGAGCCCCATCGCTTTGGCCTGCACGCTGACTTGAACATCCCACACATTTTAAATTACGGAGTCGACTATTGGCATTCGTCGCGCTGGTTTTCGGCATCGCTAAATTTCGGCGGCTATGCCACTAAAGGTATATACAAAACAGCTGAGCTTCCGAACGGCGCAGATGTGAAAATATCTAATCAGGAAATCGTTGCCAGGCTGCACCCTTTCGCAAGTTCTTTTTATTTAGCTGCAGCTTTGGGTAATCACAGCATTGATGGCGCGGGCACGGCGACTTACAGCCAAGCTCCATTATCTCAGCCGATCACCACAACAATTACCAACAAGATTACTGCTAATTACGTCAAACCACATATTGGTTGGTTGTGGCGCGCGCCGTTTGGTTTAACATGGGGTATGGATTTAGGCGTTCTTATTCCAAATAGCTCAAAGACTACATTAGATGAAGGTTCAATTAAAAATGATTCTAATTATCCACTTTTAGCATCAACATCAGAATATAAAGCGAATAAGCAAAAAATAATTGATGCGTCCGAAAGTATCGGGAGTTCAACATTACCTTATTGGACATTAATTCGAGTAGGCTGGTTATTTTAACTTTGATAAAAAGGAATTAAATGAAACAATTCCACGATTTGCTTCAGCATGTGTTAGATGTGGGTCATGAAAAGTCAGACCGTACGGGCACGGGAACCAAAAGTGTCTTTGGATACCAGATGCGATTTAATTTAGAAGATGGTTTTCCACTTTTAACCACAAAAAAATTGCACACACGTTCTATATTTCATGAATTGCTTTGGTTTTTAAAAGGTGAAACCAATGTAAAGTATCTGCATGAAAACAAAGTAACTATCTGGGATGAATGGGCCGATGAAAATGGTGAACTTGGACCCGTCTACGGCAAGCAATGGCGCTCGTGGGAAGCTGCTGATGGCAAAACTGTAGATCAAATATCTAACGTCATCGAGCAGATAAAAATGAACCCTGATTCCAGGCGTTTGATGGTGGTCGCTTTTAACCCGGGTGAAATCGAAAAAATGGCACTACCACCCTGCCATGCTTTTTTTCAATTTTACGTCGCTAATGGAAAATTATCGTGTCAACTTTACCAACGAAGTGCCGATATTTTTCTAGGGGTCCCTTTTAATATTGCCAGCTACGCCTTATTAACACATATGGTAGCACAAGTTTGTAATTTAACTGTTGGAGAATTTGTACATACCTTAGGTGATGCACATATTTATTCAAATCATCTCGAGCAAGTACAACTTTTACTTTCGCGAACACCAAAAAAATTACCGACGTTAAACCTAAATTCAAATGTAAAAAACATCTTCGACTTTACTTATGACGATATCAAAGTCGAAGGTTATGATCCGTTACCAGCCATCAAAGCTGAGGTCGCCGTTTGATTTTATCCCATATTGTGGCAGTCAGTGAAAACGGTGTGATCGGTGCCGACAATAAGTTGCTTTGGCGCTTTCCCGAGGACACCCAGTATTTTAAAAAAAGAACGACTGGGAAAATTTTAATTATGGGACGAAAAACCTTCGATTCGTTCGGAAAACCTTTACCGAAACGCTATCATATTGTCATTTCTAGAAAATCTCATGAATCAAAAGACGAAAATGTTCGCTATGTTTCATCACTGAATGAGGCCTACCAAGTTGCAGATAAATTAGCGATGTCAGGTCAATGGCCAGAAGAAGTCATGATTGTAGGCGGCGGAGAAATTTACCGCGATAGCCTTACCGAAACGAACTTTATTTATCTAACCCGTATTCCTGGCCATTACGACGGCGATACATTTTATAATCTGCAGCTGCCGAAAGAATTTGGGCTGGCCTTTAGCCAATTTAGCGATGCTCACCCCGGTTTACGCTATGAAATCTGGTCCCGTCAGCAATTGATTGCCGACTAGGTAAATTTTTAATTTAGTGTCGAATTTTTTGGCGATAAAAAGCGAATATACTTTTCAATTTCTTTCCTTAATATTCCGATTAGGATAAATATATCGGAGATACTATGACTGACCAATCCACTTCTGAAAATTCAAATCAAAACAATACTCCGAAACGGTACCCAACTAAAGAAAATGCGCAAATTCAGGTCTATGGACGCTCGGGCACAGTTCACTGTCGGATGGCAAATTTATCAGCTACGGGCGCTTTATTAGAAATTAATAATGTGAAAAACATGCCTAAGCAGGGTGACATCATTCGAATTACAATTGCTTTAAGACAACTAAATAAAAGCCACACCTTGGATGCAGAAATCGTCTGGTGCAAGGGTTCGGGCATGGGAATCAATTTTATTAAACGCGAGCAAATTTATGAAAAGTTAGCCCAGCGCACAGCAAATAGTTAGTTTTTTCTAGACCTAGGTCTTGGGTCTAGTTATTCCATTGGTTTCATTTGCGAAAATGCTACGCTTTTTTTATGAAAAAAATCTTCATACCACTACTCATCATTTTCAGTCTTCTAACATTTTCTTCGGTAAAAAAAGTCGAATCCAAAAATTTTCAATATTATTGGATGAAAATTGCTGCCAAAGATAAGTTTCAACGTTCTGTCATTGCCAACACCGGTGCCGCGATAGAAGTCGTTAAAGATGATTATGTCATAGCTTATGGTAATGATATTGAACTCAAGCGCATCGAGAAATTAGGCTGGTTACAAGCTTCTTCGAACTTAGCTTTCGAGAAAGATTTTCCAGCGAACGATTCGGCCTTTCATAACTATGCAGAACTAACTGCTGATCTAACGGAATTCGCGGCAAAGAATCCTGATTTAGTTTCATTAGCTTCGATTGCCAAAACAACGGATGGACACAATATTTGGGCCCTAAGGATTACTGGAGCAGGAACTCATGCCAATGAAAAACCCGCGGCCATTTATATGGGTGGTCACCACGCCCGCGAACATTTATCCGTCGAGCTTCCACTGCTTTGGGCTCATTACTTAGTTACCCAATACAGAAGCGGTAATGCGCGCATAATTAATTTAGTTAATTCACGCGATATCCATATTATTCCGGTCGTGAATCCCGATGGGATGGAATACGACATAAAAGATGGCGACTATAAAATGTGGAGAAAAAACCGCTCGAGAAATGCGGATGGTACCTCGGGTGTTGATCTGAATCGCAATTATGGTTTTCAGTGGGGAACAGGTGGTTCGTCTACCGACACTGAAAGCGAAGTTTACATGGGTACTAAAGCTTTTTCAGAAATTGAATCTACGGCCATTAAAAATTATATTGAAGCTCATGCTAATATAACGGTTTTACTAACGTTTCATTCCTATTCAAAATTAATTCTTTATCCGTGGGGTCACAAATACAGCGCGATTGAGATCACCAACGATCAAGCCGTTCATGCCAAAATGGCAGCTAAAATGTCCGAGTGGAATGGCTATACTCCGCAACAAAGTTCTGAATTGTATATCGCTAGTGGTGACACCACAGACTGGTCTTACGGAGTTCACAAAATTATCTCTTTTACTTTTGAGTTAGATCCGGGCGGAAACGATTTCGGTGGCGGTGGGTTTTATCCCGGGGCTGGCGTGATTCAACCCGTCTTTGAAAAAAATATTGAACCAAGTTTGTACCTACTTGAATACGCGGATAATCCATACCGCGTACTCAATGTTGGAATCGGCCCAATTAAGCCTTAAGCATATAAAAATTGACTGAAATCCTGAACGAATAATTTAGGATTTTCAACGTTAGCGCAGTGGCCACAACCTGGCAAAGTCGCAAACTGACCATGTTTAAATAGTTTTGCTAATTTCTCTGATTCTTCTTTTGGTAATAAAATGTCAAGTTCACCATGAACAACCTTAACTGGATTATTTACTTTTTTAAGTGCTTCACGAATATCCAAACCGTCTAAAGCTTTTAAGACTAAATGGCCCACAGCTTTTACAGATTTAAAAGCGTCTTCAACTAAAACATCTTTAAAGAATGAACTTGTAGAATCATTTTTATTGATCGTTGTGCCAATGACCATCGCCGTTAGCTCTTTATCTTTTTTCATGGCTTCAAAAGCTTGAATCATCGCTGGATCAAATTTCACGCCCTCAGCACCAACGGGATCTAATAAGTAAGCCTTGTTAAATAATTCCGGAGCCGTTGCTAACATCAACGAGGCAATAGTTCCGCCGGTTGAATGGCCCACCAAATTCACTGGTGTAAGCTTCATCGAACGAATAACAGCAACAAAATCATTGGCAAAATTCTGCATCGTCACGTCATCATCAGTGACCGGAGCCGAACTATTTCCACAACCACGAAATTCAAGGCAGATTACTGACCCTACAGGCTTCGTTGCAAAACTTGCAGCTTGAATCTTAAGAAGCTCAACGGATGGCATCCACCATCTGTTTGAAGCTAAATTTCCGTGTAAGAAAACCGTTGTTTGCGGTACAGCATTGGGAAAAATATCGTAACTGATTTTAATAGTTGGGCTGATTTCAAATAATGACAAAAAAATCCTTTCAATAAAATTTATTTAGACACAATAAAATCGACAATGCTTGCTGATTTTTCCGGGGCAGCTTCGGGCATTTTATGCTCAGAGTTTTCAACATAAGTAAGGCTTGCGCGCGCAGCAACTGGGATTGCGTTCCAAAATCCCTCAAGCACAGCTAGTGGAATGTATTGGTCTTTTTTGGCAATTACTAAATGAATAGAATGCGCTGGTAAAGATCCTAACTTGCTCATCAGATCAAATTTTCGTATTCCCTGAGTTAACCGGAATGTCGCTTCAAGCTTGTATGGATGCTCAAGCACGATAGGCTCAACAATTGGATAGGTTGTGTAACAAATTTCTTTCAAGAAATAATCATAGAGTTCGTCGTCAGCGTAGGTGTTAAATGGAAAAGCCAATCGCGTGTACACAATTTGATCTTTGATCCACTTATCTTGAGCCGCAATCGGAGCCGTGTAAGGCGCCATCAAGATTGCATTTTTAATATCTGCAGGAAATTGGATCGCGTAAGCTGCGGCAATTCCGCCTCCGTAAGAAAGACCAACCAAATTGTAAGGTTTCGGAACCTGCATGACCGCTAATAATTTATTCAGTTCTAAAACCTGATCAGAGAATAAATACGGAGAATATTGCGGTCCATATTTGATCAACGTCTTTCCCATACCGCTCATGTCATAACGAACGACACCAAGACCAGCGCTTTTAAGAAAAACAGTCATCGCGTCCCACTGACGTGTGGTGTAGGTAAGTCCGTTAAGAAGCACGACTGTCGGACGATTCGCAGCCGGAGCAAGATACTCAACATACAACTGCTTCTTGGTGTTAATGGCTACAAAGCCCGCAAAGTCTTTTGCCGCATCAAAATGCGCTGGCGCTTTCTTTAATTCCGTCGCATTAACTGCGGTAGCCAATAAAAGGCAAAGTCCTAAAAATTTGATCATAAAAATCCCCTCGTTAAAGTTTAAAAATTCAAATTAAAGTACGATTCCGCCATCAACGCTTATCGTTGTGCCGTTAATGTACGAAGCTTGTTCAGACGCTAAAAACATGACCGCGTTTGCAATATCTTGAGTCGAACCTAACCGCGCAACTGGAACTTTTGCAGCCATTTGCTCTAGAGTTTCTTTCGGCATTGCGTTCGTCATGGCCGTTGCAATAAATCCTGGTGCTACTGCGTTCACAGTAAAACCTTTGCGACCTAATTCTTTCGCTAAAGTTTTTGTCATACCAATCACGCCGGCTTTTGCTGCGGCGTAATTAGTTTGGCCGAAATTTCCGTAGAGCCCGACAACACTTGAAATATTTATTATTCTTTTTTCTTTTGATGTTGTGTTAAATTTCTCAGACAAAGTTTTGGTAACGTTAAATAAGCCAGTTAAGTTTGTATTAATAACTGCATTCCAATCTTCGAACGTCATTTTACCAAAAGACTTATCACGCGTGATTCCCGCATTGTTTACTAAAATATCACAAGCCCAAGGCATTGCTTGAACCGCTTTTTCGCAAGAATCTTTTTGCGTTACATCCACTTGGAAAAAATGAACTTGATCTTTAAAAGAGGCTAATTCTTTTTGAGCTGAATCTAAAGCTTGCTGAGAATAATCCCAAATAGCAACTTGACCACCCGCCTGTAAAAATGAAAGAGCGATCTGAAACCCAATCCCTTGGCCAGCCCCAGTGACAACAGCGTTTTTATTTTTAAATGAAAAATTCAAATTCGACATCGAAGAAACTCCTTGGTTATTACCCGCGAATGCACGTTTTCTATTGCTAAGGCTGCAAGGTCAACTGATTGCTAGCTTGCAAAATTGGAATTAACGCCAAGTATAAATAGATTCCTTTTTGTGGAATCCCCAAGTAGAACTCTGGCTCAGTCTAAGGAGTTTTAACTGTGATTTCCAAGAGATATGCAACAATCAAAGGCACTGGCCATTACGCGCCGGAAAAAGTAATAAAGAATTCGTTTTTTGATAATCTTTACAAAAAAGATATTGGTTCTTTTTTGGAATCTTCTAGAAACATCAAAGAACGCCGCTGGATGGAAGAGAATCAAAGAACCAGCGATCTTATTCAGCCCGCCGCCGAGCAAGCGATGAAAAACGCAAACATTACCGCCGCAGATTTAGATTTGATTGTCGTTGCAACAGACACTCCCGATTATATTTCTCCTTCAACCGCTTCGGTTATGCAGTATCGATTAGGCGCAAAAAATGCGGGGACATTTGATATAAATTCAGCGTGCGCTGGCTTTGTTACGGCGTGCGATTTAGCTCATAAATATATTCAAGCGGACGAGAAATATAAAAATATTTTGGTCGTGGGTGCCTACGCCATGAGTAAATGGCTTAATTTTGAAGATTATAAAATTGCATCGCTATTTGCAGATGGCGCTGGCGCCGTGGTAATTCAGGCGACGACCCAACCCACAGGTTTCATGACCAGCACTATGTATACAGATGGCCAATATCACGACTACATGGGAATTTATGCTGGTGGTTCGGCTGATAAAATAACCGCTGAAGTTGTCGCCGAGAAAAAACATTTATTATCTTTTCCAAAAAAAATTCCGCCTGAAACCAATGGTCTGCACTGGCCACGATTAACAAAAAAAGTTTTGGATTCTTTTGGTAAATCTCCAGCGGACGTAAAACATTTCTTTATCACGCAGTTTAATGTGCAAAGTATTTACGAAACACTTGATCGCTTAGAACTTCCGCGCGATCGTGCTCACTACATTATGGACCGCTATGGCTACACAGGAAGCGCGTCTATCGGCATGGCGATAAGCGATGCAGCAACTCAGCATAAGTTGAAAAAAGGGGATTTGGTGGTGATGCTTGGCTCAGGCGGCGGGATGAGCATGACAGCACTTGCACTCGAGTGGAGCTATGACACCTAATGAGCACCCTCGGCGGTAATTCCATTGAGCTAGATTGGCTGCAACGCTGGGCACAGTTATCTCCGCACGCAAAGGCATTGACTGAAGGTGATTCAGGTCGATGTCTAAATTACGAAGAACTCTATGATCAGTCCTGTACGGGTGCTGCTTATCTACAAAAAAAATACACTATTAAAGCTGGCGACCGCGTTGTTTTGTTTTCCACCAATGAAATTAGCAGTTACATTTTATTTTTCGCGCTAGCACGACTTGGCGCCACCTTAGTGCCGATTAATTTTCGCTTAACTGCCCGCGAACTTATTTATGTGATCAACGATGCTGATCCAATATTAGTTATTTATGAACACCAATTTTCGCAAACAATGTCTGAGATCAAAAAAGATTTAAAAAATTCATACTGTGAACTTTTTTCAGATTTTGATGAAGCCTTACGCTTGCCGAAACTACACTTGGTCTTCCAATCTAGTTGGAAGAGTGTTGCCTTAATTATTTATACCTCAGGAACAACTGGATTTCCAAAAGGTGCGATGATTACTCATGAGGGCCTATTCTGGAATTCTATAAACACCACGCTTCGATTGAATATTTGCCAATCGGATTCAGCGGTGATTTTTTTACCGCTGTTTCACACTGGTGGATGGAATGTTTTATCAACGCCTTTTTTTCACCGTGGGGCTCACGTTATACTGACTAAAAAGTTTGATGCCGATCAGATTCTTACGCTTTCTGAAAAGCATAAAACAACTTTGCTGTTCGGTGTTCCGACGACGATGCGAATGATGTCTCAGACGCCTGGATTTCCCAAGGCTGATCTGACTTCTATTCGCTATGCTATCGTTGGCGGAGAACCCATGCCGCTTGAGGAAATTCGCACATGGCAAAGTAAAAATATTCCCATCCGGCAAGGTTATGGCCTGACAGAATTTGGTCCCAATGTTTTTTCATTAAATGAAACTGACACTGTTCGGAAAATGGGATCGATCGGATTTCCGAATTTTTATGTGCAAGTGCAAGTGATTAATGAAAAAAACCAAGTCTGCAAAGCCCATGAAGTTGGCGAGCTTTGGCTTAAAGGTCCCATGGCTATGGCGGGGTACTGGAATAACCCGAAAGCGACAAGTGAAACACTAGAAAATGGTTGGTTAAAAACCGGTGATCTTGTGTACTTTGATAATGAAAATTACTTTTTCGTCGTCGGTCGAAAAAAAGATATGTACAAATCCGGCGGAGAAAATGTGTACCCGGCTGAAATTGAAAAAATTATTTTAGAAATTCATTGGGTCAAAGAAGTTGCGGTATTGGGTTTGGCCGACCTGCAATGGGGAGAAGTCGGCCACGCCTATGTGGTCGCAAAAAGTCCTGAACTATTTAATCAAGAGCAACTTAGCCAGCATTGCCAGCAGAACTTGGCTAAGTTTAAAATTCCTAAGTATTTCACCGCGATGGCTGATCTACCAAAAGGCGACTCCGGCAAAATCCTAAAGCGTCAAATAGTTCAACAGCCACTAAATACCAAGTAAATTAACCGAATTTAAGTTGGCATCTGAATCATAGAAATGGGCAGAAAGTGTCACTGCTGTTAAGATTATTACAGGTGAAATTGCTTCTAAAACTAAGTACTATGCCAGTAACTTTTAGGAGTTTCCGCGTGAAAAACTTTGCTACATTTTTTGTAATCACAACAAGCTCATTTTTTAGCCATGCTGCCGGTTTAGATAATTGCCTTCAATCAGCAAGCAAAAAAGAGCATCGTCTTGATCGGATTGAGGCTACCCAGGCTTGTTTTCAGAAAAATCTTAATTCGATGAGACCTGAAAACTGCTTTGCTGCTGCAGAAAAATTAAAGCAGTCGCAGAAATCTGAAGATCTTAGCGAGCAAATGAAGGCCCTTTGTTTCTATCAAGTCAGTGTGTTTAAAACTGTGCAAGCCTGTTTACAAAAAGTTTCTGTATTCACAGTCGCACAAAATCATGATGAAGCTATATTTGAATGTTACACCCAATTTCAAGATGCTATTAATAAAACTCAGTGCCTTAAGATTGGTGAACAACTTATTTATCCTGCAAAAAAAGAGTATTTAATTTCCCATTGCTTAACGAAATAGCTCTGCTGGCTAATTTTTTGTTAGGTTTTCTGACTTAATGTCAGGTGATAATTTTCTGGTGGAATTAGTAAAGGAATTCCTGCAGGAATTTTTTTTGTTCGATTAATTTTTGACCAGTTTAAGTGCGGATTCATTTGTCGGAACCGAGTCACACTACCATTGTACCATCGTAATATTTTATTTTTAGGCAAAGTCTGAGTTAATTTAAATTCTTTTCCGTTAAATGCTGCTGACTGAATTAGATTCTGACCAAAAAGTTCATTGGCTCTTTTTTCCACTTCTAGCACGGCTAAAAAGCAGGCGTAAAAATTTTTAGAAGCAAAGCCCCAAGTTCGTGTATATTCTTCCGAATTAATCAGATCTTCGATTTGATCTGAATTAGCCCGTTCTTTCATGCGCATTACACCTGTTAAACCATGATTATAGGCGGTAATTGCTAAAGGCCATGATCCTAGTTTTTTGTAATTTTCTTTTAAGATGGCGGCCGCAAGTTCGGTGGCATACTGGGGATCATTCCGTTTATCATAGTGTGTTGTTATGTAGCCATGGGGCCGCGCCACATTCGGCATGATTTGCCAAAGTCCACTTGCTCCCACTTTAGACTGGGCCAAAATATTAAACGAGCTTTCCACAAAAACTATGCGGGTTAATTCTATCGGTAAACCATTTTTTTTAAAAACTTTTTCCATCAGCGGCAAATAGCGACCCGATAAAAAAAATGCTTTTTGCATGCGGTCCTTTAGACCCATCTGCAACCTTAACTTTGAACTGTCTGCGATTTTCCACTTAACAGCCAGTTCTTCACGTTTTTTTTTGATTTCAGTTTTTGCCATTTTTCTTTTTTGTATTTCGCTTAAGACCGAATTGTCATAAATCGAAGTTAGATCAATTTCACCTAATATAAAGTCAGGATCACTTGTTAAATGAAAGACTCCTTGCTTTGTGGTGTAAGCAGAATAAATTTTTCGCCAGAATTCGACCCTTTCAATAAGTTCTGCACTAGCCATAAAACTGGAGGTCACCGGAAGAGTCGAAGACCATTTAGCAACGGCGGCGTTTATTTTAACAGAGCAAAATAAGAAAATAAGTATTAATATGGTTTTCACATATCTATTGTAATAGCGAAATGACGATCTGATCAAAGGCTTCTCGGACATTGGCCTCATCACGTGGACCATTGTACAGGAAACTAAACGTGTAGACGTCGCCATTTTTTTTACCGGCGTAGCCAGCTAGACTGACGACTCCGTCAAGGTATCCTGTTTTTGCACGCACCCAACCTTCAGCCGCCGAATTTTTCATGCGTTTTTTTAATGTTCCATCGACTCCGGCAATGGGTAAACTTTCAAGCACAGAAGGATACACCGGAAAATTATTTCGCATGGCATTTAGTACTTCGTTCAAAGCCGCCGCCGATAAACGATTTTCCAAGGTAAAACCTGAAGGATTTATAATATGAAAATCTTTTTCGTTGAGATTTAATTTTACAAGCTCACTGCGAATGATATCAATTCCTTGCTTTAGTGATGCATTTTGTTTGTTGTCTAGCGCCGCAAGATTTTTTGTAAACATTTCAGCCACAAAGTTGTTAGAAAATTTATTCATATCCGTCAAAATTTCAGAAATACTTTTGCTGTCGACAGATGCCACTAGCTTAGCACTGCCATTTGTTGGTAAAAGACCTCGCCTTACTTGACCCGTAACCACAATATTTCTTTGTTTTAAAAAAGATTTTAACTGATAGCCCGACCATAAATCAGGATCAGTAACACTTTTAAATATGGCTTTTTCATCAGAATTTTTTGAAATTTCGCCGCTAACTGTAATTTTTTTTGCAGAATTATTAATCGCTACCACAAGATCTTTTTTAGCTGCACCCGCTACAGTCTTGGTGGAATTCACTAACTCAAAAACTTCACTTTCAGGGTCAATAACGACCAACGCTTTTTTGTCCACTTCACTTGGCCTAATAAAAACATTAACTGCGTTCCAATTAAAGCTCATTGCCCCAATTGGCGAATCATAGGCGCGGTCTACCCTTTTATTTTCCCGGCTTTGATCAAAACGAATGTCGTCAAATAGCGTATCATCGACAATAATATCCTTTTTAATTTTGCTGATTTGCGAGCGACTGAATTCATTAACTAAATACCACATCTTTTCTGACACAAAGGCAGGATCTCCACCACCTTTTAAATATAAATTTTCACCATCATAGAAAAGCTGAGTTTTAAATTTAAAGCCCACTGGAAATCTTTGTAAAACCGCATAGGTCGTAAGGAGTTTTGTGACCGATGCTGGAATTTTCATCTGCTTTGCATTTACACTATCAATAATATCATCTTCATTTCTGATTTCGATGCTAACTTCAGACGGATCAATTTTATATTTTTTTAGAATCTGTAAAGCATGATCGCCCTTTGCAATCGCGATCTTATGCTTTTGCTTACTTTTTTTAGCCTCAACTAGACTAAAGTTGAACAATACAAATAAAAACAAGACTGCAGGGATTACATTTTTTTTTATGCATTTCATTTTACAAAGTATAGCGGCAGAATAGCAGTATGAAAAGAAAAGATTGGTTTCTAGTTATCGTAAGTTTACTGTTGGTCGTGTTTATAGACCAACTAAGTAAGCGTTGGTCTATAAATTTACCCGAAAAATGGTATGGCTTTATTCATCTTATATTGATTCATAATCATGGTGCAATGCTTGGTCTTTTTTCTGAACTTCCTGCCGTGCTACGAATTGTCACGTTATCAACCAGTGGCGTTTTTATTTTAAGTATTTACGCCATCATTCAGTACATGATTCCGCAGCGGTTGCTGGGCCTGCGCGTTGGCTTATCACTTTTGGTCGGCGGAATCCTAGGAAATGTTTTAGATCGTATTCTTTACGGATACGTCATTGATTTTATGGCTGTGCAGATAGGTTCATGGCATTCCCCGATATGGAATTTTGCTGATGTCATTCAATGGGTTGGCTACGCCATCATCGTGGTCAATGTTGTCAAACATGGCGAAATCCTTTGGCCAGGGAATAATATTCGAAAAGTTTTCTGGGTGAATAAACGTTTTCAAATAAAATATTCAGCCCTCTTCATGTGCGTCGGATTGTTTTTAACTCTTATTAGCTTAGTTTTTTCCTACACTTATTTAAAAGTAACGATTGAAGAAATAAGCGGTCAAAATCCAATATTGATTCAAAAATTTTCCCAGCCTTTCCTTTATTCCTTTTTAGTGCTAGCAGTCACTTTTTCAATCGTGCTGTTTGGAATTGGCAAAATGATTTCTCACCGGATCGCAGGACCATTATATGCTTTCGAGCGCTTCCTAACTGAAATTCTGGATGGCAAAGGCTTAACTAAAAATGGAGCCGCACTAAAATTGCGTGCAGGTGATGACTTTAAGCATCTGGAAGCTTTAGCAGAAAAAATAAAAGCAAAATTATTAAAAATGCATTCCGAAAAAGTTATCGCGACTGTCGAATACAAAGAGGATGAGAAGTAATTCTAGCGGGCCACAACCGATTTTATCTTATCAAGGTAAAATCGTTTTCTTTGCATATCTAATCCGCACTCAGCATTGATATAATCACCATCAGGATTGCGGACTAAACCGTAAGGGCGTATGGGCCTTAGTTTACCTTTGGTCTGACCACCTTCATAGATAATATCTATCATCTGACCTGACTGCATACTACTGACAATTTGTTTTAGTTTTTGGTCTGTATGGCTGAAAACCTTATAATTATCCCAGCTCAATGGTTTTTTTTGAATTTCTAATAATTTTTCAATCACGACATCCGACTCAAGCTTTTCAACACACTTAAAAAAAACTTGCAGACAGGCGTAAGCATCATCATAGGCGCGATGAGCGTCACCACCGACTAAGTTTAATTCTTTAACCAAGGTTTGCAGTTTATGATTCGTCGTTGTTAATAACGATCGGGATAACAAGCTTGTGCACATTTGAATCGTTTTTGGAAATATCAGATTTTCTTTCTCAATTTCCAAAGTTAAAAAACCCAAGTCAAATGGCGCATGATGAGCTAGTAAAATTGTACCGTCGATAAATTCACAAAATTTAAGAATTTGATCTTTCATCAACGGAGCATCACCAACCATTTCATTAGTAATTCCGTGAATTCGGATATTTTCAGGAACCAACGGCTTAGCTGGTTTAAGCAGAGTTTGAAAACGACCAATTATTTCACCCTTGTACCATTTAACGGCCCCGAGTTCAATAATTTCAGATTCGATGGGATAGGCGCCACTGGTTTCAGTATCAAATGCAACGACAGGTATTTCGGACCAAGGTACTTTCAAATTCATCTTTTGAATTTACAATAATGCGGTGAAAAGGTCTAGCTTTCGATTGCAAGTGCAAGCCAATAATTTAAAATAAAAGAGTGAACCTTCGATTTATTCATTTTATTTTGTCATTTGCCTTAATTGGATTTTCTTTGAAAGTTTTGTCAGCGGATAAAGAAGCTGACAAGGGAACTACTCCAACCTATCGATTTAGCGGAGATGCCCAATTGCTTAGTCATTTTATCGACCGCGGCTTATCTATCACAAACGGAAATCCTGCGCTGAATGCATCCTTTTTATTTAATATGGGTCAGCAATTTCGAGTAGGATTTTGGGGATCAAATGTATCAAACGTTAGTGCCACAGATGACAACCTTTGGCTAAAAGTAGTTGCCGATGTTCACATTGATTTTAGTAAAGATTCAATTTTTAAAATGTATTTTAACGATGATCATTTTTATAAGTCAGATATTCGCAATGGCCAATCAGTTGGTATAACTTACGATTATACCAGCTACATTGCCCAGCTTGAATGGATGAGTAATTTTCAGGGAACTAAAACTGATGCACTTTATTTCAAATTCGGAAAAATGTATTATTTCTACAAAGAAATTTTGACTGGTTTTAGCGGTGGTTACATTTTACAAAAATCACCACAGTATTCGGACTATATGGATTTAAAAGCCGTTTCAACTTATAAAGTATCTGATTTTTTTGAACTAGAAGCAGCCATCACAATGACTTTAAATGGCACCCAGTTTCGAGACCGCGGCAACTTTGGCATTTATGCAGGGCTGCGACTAAGTTATTAATTACTCTTTGATATTTTCACTGGTCGGATTTGTATCATCTTGAACTTTTTGAATTTCGCTATCTACTGGATTTACCAAATTGGGATCTAAGCCGCTGGCGGTCTTTTTTTGCTGGTCTAGAACTCGTTGCTTAGAAACGCGTTCTGCGAAGTTGTCATAGATGTCTTTTGAATCAGATTTACCAAACAAGGTCTCTAGTTTACGTCGTGGTTTTTTGTCATCACCTTGTTTCTGAACAATTGAAATTCGTATGAAACCAATTAATTTGTCTGGCTCTATTTCGCCTTTTTTATCTTTTAAAGAAACTCCGCCTTTTACTGTGTTGGTCGTGTGTTCAAAGCTAGCTTTGACTTTATTTTGCACTAATTCAAGTCGCTCTTGCGCTACTTTTTTTGCTGCAGCTTCTGTTCTTTCAGGCACTGCTTGAATGAATAAAGCCGAAGTTAATTTGATATCCGCATCTTGCAAGCCAGAAGTAACTTGTTTTAGACGTTCTAACACTTCTACGAATTTTTTACTGGGAGTTGAGGTGCCACGTTCAAATAAATAAGTATCAGGAATGTCGAAGTTAAAACCATCCTGAGAAATAGTAACGTTTTTCGCCGTGTCCGTCATTTTATCCGCCATGAAGGCGGCGACCACTTTCGCTGAACCCATATCTAAAACATTTGGTGTTTTATCTGCGGGCTCAAGAAAACTTTGAAATGCTTTTAGGGGCTCATTAACAAAATCTAAAAATAATTTTTCTAAGGTAAGCTCAGCGCCAAAATTCTGAAAGTTGTATTCAATCACTGAGGGAGTTGAAAAATAATCAGAAATGGTTTTTTTGGATTCTTCACTTTGACCAATTAACCACATCACCAAAAAAAACGCCATCATAGCCGTCATAAAGTCGGCCAATGCAACTTTCCACGACCCACCATGATGGGGCGGAGCTTGCACATATACTTTTTTTATAACAATAAGACCTTTTTTTTGTGCCACAAATCCTTCTTCTTAAACTATTATGCTGCTGACTTTTTAATTTCCTTGGTCGCTTTATCTAATTCTTCAAATGTCGGTCGCTCTTCTGGAGAAATAATTCGACGAGCATATTCAATACACACTAACGGCGGAGCTCCGCGCTGTAAGGCCACCATTGCTGCTTTGATACATTGTAAAAATCGACCTTCTGCTTCAATGTCAGCAGCCATTTTGGTTGCTGTTGGACCAACGAAACCATAAGCTCCGAAAACTCCAAGCATAGTTCCGACCAAGGCACCGGCTACTAACGCGCCGATTTTTTCAACACCTTCTGTTAAATGTCCCATCGTTTTTATAATTCCAAGAACGGCAGCCACGATTCCTAAACCCGGAAATCCATCAGCCACAGCTTGTACCGCATGTTGCGCCAGATGTTCTTCGGCGTGAATTGCGCGAATGTCCCCATCCATAAGATCATCAACATCATACGGTGATAAGTCTGTGGATAAGGTCATTTTCATGGTGTCACAAATAAAACTGACGGCATGATGATTTTTTGTTACTGACGGATAAGCTTTAAAAATGTCACTTTGGTCAGGATTCTCGATATGTTTTTCAACTCCTTGTGGACCTTCTTTTCGAAAGGTCTGAAAAAGTTGAAACATCATTTGTAATAGATCTAAGTAGTCTTGCTTTTGCGGACCTTTCGCGGTCATAGCGCGAACTCCTAATTTGAATCCGGCTTTGATAACTTTCGTTGGATTTGCAATGATGTATCCGCCTAACGCAGCACCCGCAATAATCATCATTTCCAGTGGCGCCGATTTCAAGAAAATCGACATGTGTCCGCCGGCTAGAATAAATCCGCCAAACACCATCACAAATACGATAATAATACCTACAAATCCCATGGATACCTCTTCGTCTCAGACTTGATCGGCTTATTTTGTCGGCGAATTAACTGGACTTGGTGCAAACTAGCAAATGGTCTAGGTTGGCGGCGTCAGATGCTACTAAAGCGACTTTGCCCTACCCGCGAATCTTTGATATTCTTCAGTAATGAAATTATTTCGTTTTTTAGCATGCTGCTGTGTCATCTTGTTCTCAGCTTTGACCTTCGGCGCGCTGTTGGAAATTAAAACTATCAAACCTTTCCAAACATGGGGTCCTGACCAAATACAAGAGGCCTCGATTGCGGTAAAGTTACCAAAGAATTTTCATCTATATAAAGACCAGTTGCAGATTTTAAATATAAAACCAGATCTATTTAAATCTGGCGAAATAAAAATTACTCCTGAAGTCGAATTTTTTGATAGGTTTAGCAACAAAAACAGAATGGGATTAATTAACGAAGGTGTGGTATCAATTTTACTAGAAGCTCATTCGCAACTGCCAGCGGATCTGCCACAGATCGAATTTGATTTGCGCCATCAGATATGCAGCGAACAAGTTTGTTACTTGCCGACAAATTTGCACATCGTTGTACCCGTGCAAAAGGCAGTGTTTCGCCCAGTTGCTTCACAAGTTAATTCAAGTTCTGACACTCCCTCGCTATTTTCAAACTTTGAAAATTCTTTAGCGACGAATTTACCATTAGCCTTCTTGCTGGTTTTTTTGGCGGGCATTCTTACAAGTTTTACACCCTGCATTTTTCCAATGCTACCGATTACTCTTTCGATTCTCGGCCATCATGCTGAGACTCGCACACGAATGCAAAATTTTTCTCGTTCACTGGTTTATGTTTTAGGAATTGCGACCACCTATTCTATCCTTGGTGTACTAGCCGCTTTTACAGGAACTTTATTTGGTTCCGCCCTGACTAATAAATATGTCTTGGCTGGATTAAGTTTACTGTTTGTGACAATGGCTTTTAGTATGTGGGGAGCCTTTGAATTGCAAGCTCCCCACTTTGTTCGTAGCCGTTTTGGCTCGGCAAAAAGTGAAAATAGTTTTGAAGCTTATATTATGGGACTGGTTGCCGGAATAGTTGCAAGCCCTTGTGTTGGTCCCGTGTTAATTTCAATTTTGACCTTTGTTTCGGCTTCGCGAAATGCGCTATTAGGATTTTCAATGTTATTTACTTTCGCTCTAGGCTTAGGTTTATTATTTATTTTTATTGGCTTATTTGGAAATGGACTTAAATTTTTGCCCCGCTCGGGCCCATGGATGAATATCATAAAATTTTTGCTTGGCGCTTGTATGTGGTTTGCGGCACTTCACTATTTAAAATTTGTGTTGCCAGAGCGATGGTGGATTGCTATAGTGGCCGCCAGTTTTGTCGCCCTATCAATCTGGAAAGGGTCATTTAGCTTCGGTAAAAGAAAATATCTTCGTCAGAGTTTTTTACTGGCGCTATTTATTTTCTCGACGACCGTTTTACTTTTATGTTTAGTACGACCACAGTATTTAAGCCCTGCTTTTTACAATGTGCGCGATGAAAACAGTATCCCGGCTGCCAAGTGGACTCCATATTCCGAGCAAGAAATAGCTGCGGCCAAGGCACTAAACCAACCTGTTCTTATTGATTTTTACGCCGACTGGTGCGGGGCTTGCCACGAGCTGGACGAAAAAGTTTTCATTGTACCAGAGTTTTTAGAGCTTTCAAAGTCCTTCAGACTGCTTAAGGTCGATGCCACCCACGATACCGAAGCCGTGCAAAAAATACTAAAGAAATACCAGGTTCAAGGCTTGCCAACAGTCGCTTTTATCAATAGAAAAGGTGACTTGCTTAACCACCTGATACTGACTCAATTTATCGAATGGAACGGGTTTAAGCCGAAAATGCTGGAGACCTTAAAATGAAGATCACAACTCAAGTACGATTAAATAAATTATTGGCTGAACGCGGTTTAGCGTCTCGCCGTGGAGCTGACAAACTAATTGAAGATGGTTTAGTCACGGTCAACGGTAAAAAAGTTTACGAGCTTGGGATTAAAGTGGATCCAGCAGCTGATAAAATTACAGTTGCCGGAAAACCTATACGTGGCAAAAATCAAAATTTGTATATCATGTTTCACAAACCTAAGAATGTTATAACGTCGATGAGCGATCCTTTGGGTCGCGTGACTGTTGCAGAGTACATGGCCAGCGTTCCGGGACGCGTCTACCCGATTGGTCGACTTGATTGGGACAGTGAAGGGTTGATTTTACTAACCAACGACGGAGATTTCGCTCAGAAGGTTATGCATCCAAAAGAAGAAGTAACTAAAACGTACCATGTTAAATTAGATGGCCAACCGCAGGCGTTTCAGATTAAAAAACTTCTTACCGGCGTTCCAATTCCTGAAGCAGGAAAAGTTAAAGCCAAACATGTCGAGAAACTAAAACTCGTTAAAGAAAAAAATAAAAAAACCTCGGATAAAAACGATTGGTATAAAATCGTAATTACCGAAGGTAAAAATCATCAAGTACGAGAAATGTTCAAAAAAATTGGCTTTGATGTAATCAAGTTACAGCGCGTGGCCATCGGCAAACTCCGTTTGGGTACGCTCGAGCGCGGAGCTTTCGTGTATTTAAATGATGCGGCTATCGAACGTATTTTTATGCCTGATCTGCCAAAAGAGTCTGGAATCCGCGAACACCGACCTAAGTCTACAAAAAAAGTGGCAGCCCCTATTAAAAAGAAATTTTATAAAGGCCTACCCGTTTTAGAATCTGAAGAAGCCTAAACAGCCAGACTAGCCTTAGGCTTTTGATTCAATAAGCCGATCTGTTTCATTATGAAAAAGATTAGTTTTATCTTTCTAGTATTATTTTTCCTACAATTAGCAGCTCAGGCCGATGACATGATCATCGTTGATGTTCACCGGAACATTCCGCTTTCTGATGAAGATACAATTTATAAAGATTTCGCGATTTCTACAAATGACTCTGCCGGTTTGAAAAAGAATTTGGTCGTCAACGTTAAACGCCGCTTAATGATTAAAGATGCCAACGCCAAAGATGTCGGTGATCTAGAAACCAAAGTTGGTCAGATTAGAATTATCCATGTTGATAAAAAAATTGCCATCGGGCGCGAGTACAAGCTTTTCTCACGGGATGAAGAAGTTGGGCTTGATCAACTTGGTATCATGACTGGTGACCGCATCGATATGACAGATTCTTTTACTGATTCTAAGCCCTTAAAAGAAAAGAAAAAAGAGCGCGAACCCACCAGCCAAGCATCCGCGAAAGTAGAAACTGCAGAATCGGGAAACAGCAACAGTGAAAAAAATGCGGTCGAAAAACCAGCTGCAGCTGAACCCCTAAAAATTCAGACAAATCCGCTAGCAACTCCAGAAATCTAATGATTGTTAGCTGAAATTCTGGCATCGTTCAGACATGACGACGACTTATTTTCGCGTGCGGCTATCGCTAGTACCCCGTGTGCAAGAGCAAGAAATTACAAATTTTTGTTTTTCCTTTCAAGCTTTGGGCATTAGTGAAGTGTTAGATTTTTCTCAGCCTGATTTGACTTACGATCCTTCGTTAATTCCCCGTCGCTTACTTGAACTCGATGTTTTTTTTGAAGCTAAGCCAGACGCAAAATTTTTCTCGGACTTGCAAAAGTTAAATTCGCAGATCGTTATGTTAGAAAACGAAGAGCAAAGTAAAGATTGGCTAGAAGAGTGGAAAAAAGGATTTAATGCTTTTAAGCTAGTCGGACCTGTCTGGGTGGTACCTTCATGGATAGAAAAACCAGCTGATGTTGAAATTGAAATTAAGATAGACCCAGGAATGGCTTTTGGCACAGGCACACATGCGACGACAAAAATGGCTTCCTACTTTGTTCATAAATTAGCCCAAGATAATAAAGAGCTCGTCAAGAATTGGTCTTTATTAGATGTCGGAACCGGCACTGCGATTTTAGCCGTACTGGCAGAGAAATTAAATTACGGTTATATCACGGGAATCGAAATTGATGTTGAAGCCCGCCGAAAAGCACGCGAAAATTGCGAACTGAATCGCACTTCAAGCGTTGAAATCAGCGAATTGCAGCTAGATGAAATTAAAGATCAATACGATGTCGTTGTGGCTAATATTATTGATGGTGTATTGATTCGCTTGCAAAAAGATTTACTACGCGTGCTGAAGCCGAATGGCTATTTATTTTTGACTGGTATTCTGCAAGAGCGGGACAATCTATTTTTTGATAAAATGATTGAAAAAAATCCATTAAAAGTTATTAAGCGAATTGAAAAAGATGAATGGGTTGGCTACTGGGTGCAGAAGCTTCCCCTAGATGCGTAGGTCAATTCATGCGACGCTATTGGATTGAAAAATCACAGATTTTTAATGAGCAAGTGACTTTCAGAAATGGACAGTTTCATCATATCTTTGATGTTTGCCGGCAAACAGTAGGAAATCATTTCGAAGTCATCACAGAAGATTCAAAAGCCTTCCTGGTTGAAGTTCTAACATTAGAAAAAAAACAGGCGACAGCAAAAATTATTGAATCTCGAGATATTGAACGTTTGCGAAAACCTCATGTTCATTTGATTCTTTCAATGTGCCGATTTCCAGTGATGGATTCTGTAATTGAACGCGCCGTTGAAATGGGCGTGTCATCTATAATTCCTTTTTATTCTGAATTTAGTTTTATTCGAAAGGCTGCTAATCTACCGGATGGTAAAATGGAGCGCTGGCAAAAAATTGTAATTTCCGCTTCTCAACAATCTGGCCGAGGCGAACTAATGAAAATTGAACAGCCGGTCGATTGGCCGCAGATTCAAAAGCAATTTAACCCAAATGCTAACAAGTGGTGTCTTTTTGCTTATGAAGGTGCGGGCACCTTATCCATAAAAAATTACGTGATTTCTAAAAAATCATTGGTCGGTGGCGCGCCTGACAATATATGGATTATCGTTGGCTCTGAAGGCGGTTTTTCGGATACTGAGGTCACAGCTATGCGGCAACTGGGCCTTGATCCAGTGACTCTAGGCAGCCAAGTTTTACGCGTTGAAACGGCTTGCCTGACTTTGGTCTCCGTCCTAAAGTATGAGTTCGAGCTACTTAGCTAA
>JAYUWH010000040.1:0-6137 GCA_043753645.1 Bdellovibrionales bacterium | reverse complement strand
CTAAAGCCGGATGGAGCGCATCGATCCGCCGCTTAGCTGAAGCTATGACCAGTTACATGCCAATCATGTTGGTATCAAGTTTCGTCTTAATTTTAGGTTTTAAATATCTGTATGCGTGGGCTGATCCCGCGAAGATGCTAATATTAACGGGCGGGAAAACCACGTATCTTGCGCCGTGGTTTGTTATCTTAAGATTTACAATTTTTGGACTTGGTTGTTTAGCGTTTCGTCAAATGATCGTGGGTAATTCAATCAAACAAGACCAATCGGGTGATCACGAATTAACAAATAAAAATTTAAGATATTCGATCGGCTTTATCGGTTTTTTCGCCGTATTTTTTACATTGTTTTCGTTTGATTTGCTGATGTCTTTACTGCCAACGTGGTATTCGACTATTTTTGGTTTGTATGCGTTTGCCGGATCTATTCAAGCAACATTTGCAGTGCTGGCCATTTTAGTCGTGTGGTTAAAAAATTCTAAATGGATTTCAGGCTATATTACCGAAGAACATCAACACGACGTTGGGAAATTCCTTAAAGGTTTCACCGTATTCTGGGCCTATATTGCATTTTCACAATTCATGTTAATTTGGTACGCAAATATTCCAGAAGAAACTGAATTTTACATCATGCGGTCGTTAAATGGCTGGATGAGCTTTTCTTTTGCGCTTTTAATCTTCCGTTTCATCGTGCCATTTATGACCTTGTTACCACGTGGATCCAAGCGAAGTGATTCTGTGTTAGTTTCTGTTTCGATACTGGTTTTAGTCATGCAGTACGTAGACATTTACTGGTTAGTGTATCCAAACTTTTTTGATGGGATCCCACAATTTAGCATTATGGAAATTGGAATATTCTTAGGCTTTACTGGCTTATTCTTAATGGCCTTAATAAAGTTCTTCACAAAAAACAACATGGTCGCAATTAATGATCCACGAATGCACGAAGCTTTAAGTCACCACGTTACTTACTAGTTGAAATACTGGTTAATTGAATCCTAAAAAGAGATAAGTGTCCTGCTGAAGGCAAGATATTTATCTCTTTTTGCTTTTAAAATGCTGCCAATTTTCCTTGGTTAGCTCCCAGACATCTTTCTCAGTTAAATCCGGATCAACAAATTCTGCTTTTTCAGTCCGAAGGAATACGGCCCCCGTTTTTTCTTTTATTCTTCGTGATTGTAGGTTGCTTGAAGCATTACCAAATATTAATTTTTTAAAATCAAGTTGATCAAATGCAAAATC
Organism: Bdellovibrionales bacterium; assembly: GCA_043753645.1. GTDB lineage: Bacteria > Bdellovibrionota > Bdellovibrionia > Bdellovibrionales > Bdellovibrionaceae > Pseudobdellovibrio. The sequence continues at coordinate 4,896 of JAYUWH010000040.1, read as the reverse complement.
ATTTACTGCGACCGCGGCTTCAGTCATAAGCCCTTGATTCCAAAACTTTTGTCCTAACCAAAACCCACGATTTTCTAGATCCGAATTTTTCACCAAATGAACGGCACCAATCATTTCAGTCGGATCAGCCTTCAGATAAATCCCCCAAAGCCAGTCGGTGATACCTTGTTTTTTTAGTACCGAATTAATAAAATATTCAGCTCCATCCGCGGGATAGGGCCATGGCACCCTGGAATTAAGCATGCGGATAACTTCGTAATTCACAAAGTATTTGTTGTAGGCGGGAACATTTTCTAGCGTTACGCCCTTCAGCCAAAGCCGCTCGGTTTCAAGAATTGGTATCATTGTTAAAGTATATTATTAAAATTTGATTGGTTTAAAGCTAAAATACCGCCATTTCACAAGATGTTAGGCTGCAATATGCCCATTTCAATCATAATTTTCTGGCTTCCAAAGCTAATTTTCAGTACATTATAAAAATGAACTTTGGCTTTCAATTTTTGAAAATCGCAACCACGTCGACTTCGTTATCGACCAATACTGTTTCAGTAACAGTATTTTAAGCATGACCTTTTAAAAAAATATGTCACAAATTAATATAACTTTACCCGATAAATCGGTCCGTACTTTTGATCATGAACCCACTGCCCTTGAAGTCGCTTCAAGTATCGGCCCACGTTTGGCTAAAGACACGCTAGGCGCGCGGATAAACGGTGGCAAAGACATCATTGATTTTAGAACTCCGTTAAAAGACGGAACTGCACTTGAGCTTATAACGACAAAATCACCGCAGGCCATCGAAGTTATTCGACACTCGGCCGCGCATTTAATGGCGCAAGCTGTTCAACAAATTTGGCCCGAGGTCAAAGTCACGATTGGCCCTGTCATTGATAACGGTTTTTTTTACGATTTTGATTCACCTTTTAATTTTACAGAAGAGCATTTCGAAAAAATTGAAAAAAAAATGGATGAGATTGTCAAAAAAGATATCCCACTTGTCCGTGAAAATTGGCCCATCCAAAAAGCGATTGATACTTTTAAAAAAATGAACGAGCGCTTTAAAGTTGAACTTATCGAAGATCTTGCTAGCAAGGGTGAAACCGTCGTTGGTATTTACCATCAAGGTGAATGGTTTGATCTTTGCCGCGGGCCCCACGTACAAAGCACAGGTCAGCTGAAGGCTGTCAAATTATTATCGGTAGCAGGAGCGTACTGGCGCGGAGATGAAAAAAATCCGATGCTGCAACGTATTTATGCGACAGCTTTTCAAGATAAAAAAGAACTTGATGAACATATCAAAAATTTAGAAGAAGCGAAAAAGCGTGATCATCGAAAATTAGGTAAAGAGCTTGGCCTTTTCATGTTTCATGAATGGGCTCCGGGATCGCCGTTTTTTACTGGGCGTGGGACAGTAATTTACAACGAATTAACAAAGTATATTCGTGAACTTTATCAAAAGTTTGATTATCAAGAAGTAATAACTCCAATCCTATTCGATACTGAGTTATTTAAAACTTCAGGCCATCTGGGAAATTATAAAGAAAACATGTACTTCACCAAACCTGATGATAGGGACTTCGGTATGAAGCCGATGAACTGCCCAAGCCATTGTTTGCTTTTCGCTTCTGAAAAACATTCGTACCGAGAGCTACCCCTGCGTATTGCGGACTTCGGCCGCCTTCACCGTTATGAAAAGTCAGGTGCACTGCATGGACTTTCGCGTGTACGAAGTTTTTGTCAAGACGATGCCCATATCTTTTGTACGATGGATCAGCTTAAGTCAGAAATCGCAAAATTTATTGATTTGCTAAATACCATTTATCAAACATTAGGAATGCCTAATTATAAATTATTTTTGGCGACACGACCTGAAAAGCGAATTGGATCAGATGAGTATTGGGATTTGGCTGAAAAAGCTTTGGGCGATGCCGTGACTGAAATGAAATTAGAATTCGGCTATTTGCCTGGTGAAGGTGCGTTTTATGGCCCTAAGCTAGAAATGCACTTTATCGATGCCATCGGTAGGTCTTGGCAGACGGGAACAATCCAGGTCGATCCAAATTTACCAGAAGCCTTTGATCTTAAATACACAGGGGAAGATAATAAAGAACATCGACCTGTAATGCTTCACCGGGCTGTTTTAGGATCTCTTGAGCGTTTCATCAGTGTTTACTTAGAGCATACTGCTGGCAATATGCCAGTGTGGTTGATGCCAACTCAGGTGATGATTTTAAATGTCACAGACCGGGTGAATGAATTCTGTGAAATGGTTCAGAAAAAAATGAAAGACGCTACCATTCGCGTTGAGTTTGACCGTCGCAGTGAAAAATTAAATTACAAGATCAGAGAAGCGCAATTACGAAAAGTTCCTTTTATGTTGATCGTTGGCGATAAAGAGGCTGAAGACAAAACAGTTTCTATTCGCCTTCGTGACGGCACGATTCATAACGGCATTCCTTGGGAAAAAGCTTTAGACTTAATTAATGAAACAATAAAACAACGTAAACTAACTACGGAGGTTAGCCATTAGCACATTTGTACCACGTCCACCACGCCCACCAGGAAAATTCGATCGAGATAAAAAACGCGAAAAAGATGGCCTACGGGTTAACCGCGAAATCCGCGCCCAGCAAGTGCGTTTGATTGATGAAAATGGAACGATGGCCGGTGTGATGTCAGTTCCTGATGCCCTACGTATGGCGCAGGATAAAGGCTTAGATCTTATTGAAATTGCTCCAAATGCGGATCCGCCAACTTGTAAAATCATGGATTACGGAAAATACAAGTACGAAGAAAAAAAGAAGGCGGCCGCGTCTCGTAAAAATCAAGTGATCGTCACGATTAAAGAAATTCAAATGCGTCCGCGCACGGATCAACATGATTTCGAAACTAAAATGAAACACGCTCGTAGGTTTTTACTTGAAGGTGATAAAGTAAAAATCAATTTACGTTTCATGGGCCGGGAAATGGCGCATCAAGAAGCGGGTGTTGCAGTTATTAAAAAAGCCATCGAATTCGTGAAAGACTTAGCTTTGGTTGAAGCTCCGCCAAAAACGGAAGGTAAAAACTTATTTACGTTGCTAGCTCCGGACCCAGCAAAAGTGAAAGAGTATATTAAGGCAAATCCTACGAAAAAAGACGAAGTGCTTGAGCCCATGAAAGACAACGAGCCCGATGCTGACGAATAATTTTTCGCAGATAACGCTGAAATTAATTATTGTGATTAGTTTGCTGGGCGTCTTATCTTGCCAAGCTAAGTCGGTAACTCCGGGGGCCGAGCGTCTTCGGATTTTTGAGACCGAGCCCAAGGGTTGCTTGTACATGGGTGAAGTATCCACCGTGCAAGAAAATGAAGACACTGTTGTGCAAGGTAAAGAAGTTGATATGAATTTAAATAGCCGTATCGATTTAAGAAACAAAGCATTCACCTTAAGCGGGAATGTTTTGGCGTTTATGGCAAAAAATAAAGCTAAACTTGCAACGACCAATACCACGGTCGTTGATGTCGTTAAAAAAGAAGGCAAAGCCGACGCAAAGCCCAGTGAAGATAAGGGCGAGAAAGTCGCGCAAACTGTTTTTTTAGGGACGGTATTTCGCTGTCCGCCAAATATTTTCAATCAGTAGGATAATAAGTTAGTAAGCAAAAAAAAAGCTGGGTTGCCCCAGCTTTTTTTATTTTAATTGCCGAAGACGAATTACTTCGTTTCTTTTTTCACTTCAACTTTAGTTTCAGTCTTTACTGCCGGAGCTGCTACGCTTGCACCTTCAGATTTTTTGACTACTTTTTTCTTCATAACTTTTTTTCCATCTGCTGAAACTGCTTTAGTCTCGGTGGTTTCAACAGCTTGTTTTTTTTCTTCCACTTTAGTTGTGGTTGTTACTGCTGGGTTTGCAAAAGCAGCGACTGCGAACAAAGACACGATGATTGATGCTATTTTCATTTGATCCTCCATTGTTTAGATCAGTTTAGTTGTTGTAGGCCCAGATACAGAATACGGCTACAGCGTGAAACCCTAATGAATTGGCGATTAAAGTTTTTTAATCGATCCAAATCGAATTAAAACTAGTTTGGCAGGTCTTTGTCCTGAATCACGGGTTTGGCAACAAGTGGCAGTACCCTTTAATTAGCTTAAATTGTTCATATCCAAGTCTTCAATATCCTTGCTTTTTTGACCAATTGCCCCTAAATCTATAAGACTCAAATTAAGGCTGTCAGCGGCAATAGAACAAGTAGATCTACTAACTAGATCTCGCCCTGTCGGAGGAAGGTCATTATGAAAACGCACTCAGGTGCTAAGAAACGCATGCGCGTTCTTAAAAGCGGCAAAGTGAAGCGCAAACAAACTAAAATGCGCCACTTGAATTCTCATATGAGTTCAAAAACGAAACGTCATCTAGGACAAGTTGTATATGTCGCAGATGCCAACATGCTTCAAGTGAAGCGCCAATTTGGCTTTTAAGGAGTAGACGATGGCACGTGTAAAATCGGGGATGACTAATCGTCGTCGCCACAAAAAAGTTCTAAAAAGAGCAAAAGGTTACTACTCAGCGGGTTCACGCTCATACACTCACGCGGTTGAAAAAAATGACCGTGGTATGGCGTTCGCTTACAAGCACAGAAAAATGAAGAAAAGATCTTTCCGTGCTTTATGGACTCAACGTATTAATGCAGCTGCCAGACAAAACGGGACAACATACTCACGTTTAATCGGTGGTTTAATTAAAGCGGGGATCACCTTAGACCGTAAAATTTTATCTGACATGGCTATCACGGATGCAACAGCATTCTCATCGCTTTGCCAGCACGCTTTAAAATAAAGTAGATCGTGTATTAGCTTTGTTAAAAGGCGAGTTGGAATCCAGCTCGCCTTTTTTGTTTTTTTCTAGCAAGCTAGC
>JAYUWH010000039.1:0-6169 GCA_043753645.1 Bdellovibrionales bacterium | reverse complement strand
TGTTCGGCGGCATTGACATCGGCGGTCATCACCACCACTGGAATTTCTGCTAATTTCGAATCTTTTTCTTGTTCAAGGCGAAATTGAAAGCCATCCATCTTTGGCATCATCAGATCCAGCAGAATTAAGTCGGGTAATTCGGGTAGACTTCTTAATTTTTCTAAGGCTTCTTCACCATCGTCTGCGGATTCAACTTTATAACCTTCACCAAGGAAAAAGTGTTGAATTAGGTTTTGAATATCTTTTGAATCTTCGATTAAAAAGACATATTTGCTAGGAACTTCTTTCATAATTGCCATCCTTTATTGAAGACTGTGATAATGCAGTCTCTGGCAGCAGCGGAAGTTCGATTGTAAACTTCGAACCTGAAGCCAACTGACTTTCCACCGAAATCGCTCCGTGATGGCTATCCAGTATTTTCTTCACGATATACAGCCCTAAACCCAGACCAGTGATGCCTTTTGCAGAGACAGCCCGTTCGAAGCGGTAAAATATCCGCTCTTGGTTCTCTTTTGCAATTCCAATTCCAAAATCCATAACGCTAATGACAGCCCTGTCATTTTTCTTAAGAACATGAATATGGACAGGTTTTTTTGAACCATATTTAAACGCATTTGTAAGTAAATTTATTAAAATTTGCTCTATACGGTAAGTATCCCACAGACCAATTAGATTTTCGGAAATATTCACAATGACTTCGCACCCTGCCGCTTTTGCTTGCGGGGCCAGCTGTTCAGTGACATCGTGAAGCATTTTTGTTAAATCAGTTTTTTTAAAAACCGGGGAAAAACGCCCGCAGTCAATGCGACTAATATCCACCATGTCCTCTACCAGCTGGGCTAAGCGTAATACTTGTTTATCCATGGCATTTAAAAATTCCAACAGCTGTTCTTTGGACATCAATTGAGGATTTTCTTTTAGCAAATTAAATTTTGAAATCTGGGCCTGTAAGCTAAGTGAAGTTAAAGGCGTTTTTAACTCGTGCGATGCAATAGATAAAAACTCATCGCGTAGTTTAAGGGCTTGTTTAATTGAATCCTCGGCCTGCAGCTGGCCCAGGCGAACGCGCCAGGTGTGTGTGGCCGAGCGCCACACGATTGAAGTCATTAAAAAAATACAAGTCATGGCAAAAAGAGAAAACCCAAAAACGGGATCATAAAATCCTTTTCGATAGCCAAAAGAAAAAAGAAAACCAAAGACTGAAGGAATAGTTAGCGCCATAAACAGCGTATACCGCCAGGTAGCACTTAAGTCTCGGTCGAAGGTAAACGGTCTTAGGATGCCCTTATCAGGTCTTGCTACTAAGCTGCCAAGGGCCAGGCACAGCCAAGCTAACGCCGATGGGCGGCCCATTTGAATTGCGAAAAAATAAACTCCTTTACCCTCAAGATTTTCAAAGCCGTAGCTGTAGGCAATCAAGGCTTGGGCAGGTAGTAAGGCAGCTAACAACGAAAGAATTTGAGACGGTCTGAAGTTATTTTTGTATTCCACATCAAAAACAATAATCGAAAATCCTATCAGCACAAAATTGATGGCGGTTGGTAAAGCCATGCGATTTAAAAATATGAAATGAAGATCTGAAAAATACTCAAGGAAAGTAAAAGCACCTAAAGCAAAAAGTATATATCCAATAGCCTGCGCCAAATGGTAGAAAAAATGTTTACGATTTGGGTCTGTTTGTAAAAGTAATGAAATTGCTGCCAAGATAAAACCGAGGGCTGTGATTGCTGGCATTGGAATCCACCCATGGACAAAACTTTTTAGTAAGGGAATATCAAATACCCAACCCACTAGCGCAAGTGCGCCAATTAAAAAAGTAATCGCTAAAAAAACTTTCGCAGCTGTTCTAAACTGTGAGTAATCATTTTCGCGAGCGGTAGAGATTGTGTATCCAGTTGTCATAACGCTGCTTTATCAGATCTATATAAAGAGAACAATTTCGATTGCTGGAAAGGCAAGATTGTTAAGGAAAATCGTTTTTATCCAACTAGCTACAATTTTTTTATTTTAGGTTTTTATGCCTCGCTCAATGGGACTAAAGGAACGCTAAATTGATTTATCGTTAAATTTCTTAAAAAAAAGTACGGTATCTGCTTTGCTTTGTTCATTTCATGACGGATATCCCGCGGCGTTGAAGGCTGCGTTCTCAATTTTTGAAGCCATTGTTCTTAAGCAAGCGTTTGATGTGGGCGAACACTTAGAAACTATTAATAGTGATGGAATTTCAGCCAGTTCTAATTCGGTTGACTGAAAAAGACATCGGGGTGCTTTTTTATGATAGTTTGGCACCGGTGATGAAATCGCTACGACAATTTGATCCTATCTCGGTATCTGCAATTCCGCAAATTTATGCCCCGGCTAAAATAATTGATCATCCTTATACAGATGATTTAGATATCGAAGAAGATACCATGCCGGGGGGAAGATAACTTACAAATGTTTCAAACGAGCTAAATCTTTGCTTTTTCATTTAGCTTTTGTCGAATGCGAAAAATTTGTTCTTGCAATTCCTGCTCGATTTCAATTTCTGCGCGGTCGGCTAAGTCGCCTTGGCTTTCTGGAATTCTTTCTGGATATAATTCATCGGCACCTGCTTGAGCCGAGCGCTCGACGACACTTGGATCTCCACTAGATATTGATTGCTTAAGGGGAGATTCTGTTTGTTCTTTTTGCTTTTCCATTTTTAGTTCCTTTAGTTTGGGTTTATTAAATTAATGATGATTTTGGCGGTACAATACTCTTTGGCGGTTTTGGATAATGGGCTGGATAATCCGGCGTCAAAGTTGCTGGATCAACGTCGGCAGAAAGAAAATCAGAATGAGTTTTAGAATCGCCGTGGATAAGATCAATTTTCTTTAAATTCATCACTGCAGGGCCTTCGATAACTTTCCCACGTGCATCAAAGCGCGACCCGTGGCACGGGCAGTCCCAAGATTTCTCAGCTGTATTCCAGTGAACTATTCCGCCAAGATGGGGGCATACAGCAGAATGCAATTCCAACCGGCCCTCGTGATTTTTGTAAGCGGCAATTTGTTTTAAACCTTGTCTAAACACGGCGCCCTCGCCCCATTCCATATCTTCAATTGCCTCAAACGGGTGAAGCGCGAAATGATCAGCATACTGGGCCGCTACATTTAAATTTTCTTTTAAGTAAGTTCCGACAGTGCGAAGTTTAATTCGTGATGGGCTGTAAAGTTTTTCCCAGGCATTAGGCCGCTTCATAATTTGATCAGCAATGATGAAGCCACCGATTGTGGCATTGGTCATACCGTTACCGCAATCACCCGTAATAATGTACACATTATTTTTGTCCATCGGATTATGACCTAAAAATCCCAACCCATCGACTGACTCCATGACTTGGCCCGACCATTTGTAAACCATTTTTCCTGCGAATGGAAAACGTTGTCGCACCCAACTTTCAAGCGACAGATAATTTTGTTCAGGATTCGAATTCTGCCCTGTCTTGTGATCTTCTCCGCCAACGATAAGAATATCGGTGTCTCCTGATTTTGTGCCCAGAGATTCCGAAGGTTGCAATCGGATATAGTGATAAGGATCTAAAGTATCCCAATAAAGTCCTTTCGGAACACTCCCTTTAGGTATTTCTAAAGCAATTACATACGATCGGTAAGGAGCTTGCTTCGTGTGGATGGCAACGACATCATTAATTGGCGTATTGGTAGCCACGACAACTGCAGTTGCATGAATCATAAAGCCATCTTTTGTTCTGACAAATGTTTTTTCTCCGCCTTGAATTTCTTCGACATGTGAGCGTGTAAAAATTTTACCGCCGCCATTTAAAATACAATCGGCCAGTCCTTTTAAATATTTTAATGGGTGCAACTGCAATTGACGGGGGAAATGCAAGGCGGCGCCAGTGTCTAAGAAATCAAGCGGCGCGCGCACGACTAGGCTCACATCCGACATACCCGCGCGGTGGACCGCACCCAATTCTTTAAACAAAGTCTCTTCGGTGCTTTCTGTGGGAACAAAAAGATAGCCATCAATACGTTCTAAATCACAGTCAATATTTTCTGCGGCAACAATCTCGGCCACTTTTTCGATGGCTGTTCCATGACTTTCTGCAATTAAGATAGCGCCATCAAGTCCGTGCATTTTTTCAAGTTCATAATAACGATTACCAAGTACATTTGAAAATTGCGCCGTAGTACGACCACTTTGCCCGCTACCAAGTTCGTAATCCTCTAGAACGCAAACGTGTTTGCCTTCTTTCATAAGTAAATAAGCAGTTGTTAGTCCCGCGATACCGCCACCAACGATAACCACATCTGTTTTTATGTTTTCACACAAAGATGGGCATCGTGGCATTTCGACGGAATCCATCCACAAAGAAATACTTTCACGAGGTTTTGTAATCATAAATGATCCTTTTGTTAAAAAAGCCTATGACCTTGCTTACAGCAAGGTTGCGGCCATACGGCTTAAGAACCACAGCCATCATTATCGTTACTACGAGGCATATTTCCTTATTTTTTTAATTCTATGTGGCGATAGCGAATTGATAAAAGTTTGACGTTTACCTGCCGCAGAATATTGGTCTTTAACTGTGGTAAAGTATTGGTCTTTACCTTTGGTAAAATATTAAAGCTTACCAACGGTTTTTTGGTATAGCGGTAAAGTCTTTGGCAAAAGGGCTTGCATATCTTTAATCCGTCTTGAATCCGAAGGATGCGTACTTAAGATCTCTGGTGGTTTTCCGCCCCCAACCGCCGACATCTTATGCCAAAGATTAACGGCTTCGTTGGGATCATATCCAGCGCGTGCCATAAGTTCCATGCCGATTTCATCGGCTTCAGATTCCTGATCACGGTCGTATTTAAGTGTTACACCCGTCGCCAATAAATTCGCAACGCCAGCATATTTCGAATCTATCGCTCGACTCATTACCAGGCCTGCGATGGCAATGTTTTTTAGAAGTTCTTCCGACATGCGCTCGCTACCATGTTCGCGTAATGCATGAGAAATTTCGTGACCCATAATGGCTGCGATTTCACCGTCTGTTAAATTGAGTTTTTCAATGATACCCGTATAAAACATAATTTTTCCACCGGGCATACAATAGGCGTTAAGTTGATCCGAGGTTAAAGCATGAACTTCCCAGCTCCATGCCGGCGCATCTTTACGAAATACAGCTGTCTGCGGAATGATCTTTTTAGAAATTTGTTGTAGCCGTTGGACCATGGCCGGATTTTTGTCCAATTCACCTTTAGATTTTGCTTCTTGTTTTACTTTTTCATATTCTTGTGCTGAAGCATGCATGATTTCTTCGCCTGAAACTAAAGACAACTGTTTTCGTTTTACTCCAATGGCGCCTGAATCTGTTGAGCTTGCACAAGCGGATAGAATTAAAAACGAAATTAGGATATAGTTTTTCATCATGAACAGTTTGAATTTAATTTTGTAGTATTGCCATGGATAACTCATGGCAATACCGTTGAGATTTAACAATATTCGTAATGCTGTATCTACTCTTGTACTGTCACCCAAACATTTTGAACTCCGTTAGCGCGCACTAAAGAATTAAAGTATTTGGCGTTATCCGGATGAATACGAATGCAACCATGGGACGCTTTTGACCCTAGTTTCGGCCAGTTTGGTTTTCCAGTTCCGTGGATCGCAAAGCCGCCTTTGATAAAAACTGCGTACGGCATATTGCCTAGGCCATTAAAATCTCCGCCCGGAAATTTAACAGATGTGTAAGCCGTATAAATCCGGCCATCAGGATGAGTATCAAACAAAGGCGTTTCACGCTCAGGAATTCCGGTCGAGGTCGCCCAGGTCGCAATTAAATTACCATGCCGGTAAAGATAAATTTTTTGTTGTGATTTAACGACTTGCACATAGATTTCACATTGCATTTGTACACAGCTTGAATCATTCCATATTCTGCTAAAATCCAGCGCTATTTCGTGAGCTGATAGACCAGTAGCAGATTCATATATGCGGTCATAGTTCTTTAAAATTTCAGAAATATTTTTTGCAAACGGATCAAGTTCATCGAAACTATTTTGATTACTTTTTTCAGGTAAAACCACTAGAAAATTTGCAGAACGGGCTTGGTTGGCTACTAAGGATAGAATTATAAAAAACATTTTCATGTAAAAGTCCTTTCACTGACGAATGCTAGGTAATCGATTGCAGCCGC
>JAYUWH010000038.1:0-49775 GCA_043753645.1 Bdellovibrionales bacterium | reverse complement strand
AAATATACCATTAAACACTGCAAAGCTGAAGGGTTAACGCCACTAATTCTTTGCGCCTGTCCTAAAGTTCTTGGCTTAACACGATATAGTTTATCAATTTCTTCAGTCGATAAACCTTTAATTTCTCTGTACTCTGTTTCATTTGGAATCGCTAAATCTTCCATCTGTTTAGTTTTAAGTATGATTTCGTTTTGTTTTTTAATATAGCCCGCATATTTCACTTCAATCTCAACAGCCTCAGTAACTGCTTCTGTGTCAGTAAACAAAAAACCGAGTTCAGAAAGGTGATTAAAATTAACTTCAGGTCTTCGCAGAAATTCTTCAAATGTTGCAGGCTTTAAAAGTGCGGTACTTCCAAGAGAAACGATTTTTGCATTCGTTTCCGGCTTAGGATAAAGACTGTTCGTAGCTAAGCGCTTTATTAAATCTGCTCTTTGATTTTTAATAACAGAAAGAATTTCCAAATTTTTTTCAGAAACAATCCCCAACTTTTTTGAAATCTCACTTAGGCGGTCGATTGTGTTGTCTTCGCGTAGTACTAATCTATGTTCAGCGCGCGACGTAAACATGCGGTACGGTTCACGCGTACCTTTTGTCACTAGGTCATCAATAAGTACGCCAGCGTAGGCTTCAGAGCGCTCTAAAATAAACTCAGGTCGGTTCAAAATGCTGTGAGCTGCATTTACTCCGGCTAAAAAACCTTGTGTTGCAGCTTCTTCATAGCCACTGGTTCCATTGATTTGACCTGCTAGAAATAGCTGTTTCAAGGGGCGCGTTTCTAGGCGGTGGTAAATTTGAGTGGGCTCGATATAATCGTATTCTACAGCATAACCATAGCGAACGACTTTCACGTTTTCTAACCCAGGAATAGTTTTTAAAAATTTTAATTGAACGTCTTCAGGCAAAGAGGTCGAAATGCCCTGCAAATAAATTAAGTCTGAATTTAAACCTTCCGGCTCAAGAAAAGTTTGGTGTGTTTTCTTATCAAAAAAACGGGTTACCTTGTCTTCAATACTAGGACAGTAGCGCGGACCAATTCCCTCAATAACTCCAGTGTACATCGGTGACTTATCTAAATTATCTCGAATAATAGCATGAGTTTCTTCTGTGGTGTTTGAAAGGTAACAGGCAACTTGTGGCAATTGAAACTGCCGCTGCGATTTAAAACTAAAAGGAAAAAATTTTTCGTCACCAAACTGCGGAGTTGTTTTTGACCAGTCGATGCTGTCTTTGTGCAGACGCGCGGGGGTTCCCGTCTTAAGTCGTTTCACTTCAAAACCAAATTCCGCCAGCTGGTCGGACAGACCAACTGATGATTGATCCCCGATGCGGCCCCCTGCAATTTGTTTAAGGCCGAAATGCATAACTCCATTCATAAATGTGCCCGTTGTTATGATCACGGCTTTGGCCCTTAGTTCAGATCCATCACTTAGCACAACACCTTCGCAAGTAGAGCCTATTAATAACAACCGTTTTACTTCGGCGCCCAGAATTTTCAGGTTGGGTTGCGCTTGCAGTGCCTGCGTCTGAAAAGCAGAATACACATGCTTATCGCACTGAGCGCGGCTTCCACGAACAGCGGGCCCACGGCTGGCATTTAATCTTTTAAACTGAATACAGGAAGCATCGGCAGCAAGACCCATTTGTCCGCCTAAAACATCAATTTCACGAACCATGTGTCCTTTGGCTAAACCACCAATGGACGGGTTACAGGACATGTAGGCAATGCGATCAAGATTTGTCGTGATGATCAAAGTATTTAAGCCAAGGCGTGCAGAAGCAAGGCAGGCCTCGACTCCCGCGTGTCCGGCTCCAACAACAATGACATCATAGTTAATCATCTTTACTTTTCCTAAAACTGCGGCTTTTATTTACCCAAGCAAAATTCTTTAAATACTCGGTCCATGATTTGATCATCGAACACATGTCCCAATATTCTTTGTACTGAAACCAATGATTCTTTTAAATACATAGCCACAAACTCTGCGCCAATATTCTTTTCTAGCTCTGCCAACGTGGTATCTAGCATTTCTAGCGAAAGCTTTGCCATTTCATACTGTCGGGCTGACGTTATCATGGCCTCATCGATCGCATTCACATCCCCGATTTTATTCTTAATAGCAGTTAATACTCTGTCTCGCGAGCTCGGATCAACATGAGAAGTAAAAATAACGTCCGAATCAGCTAAGACAGGCGCCATTTTTTGTAAATTTTTTCTTAACTGCGCCTGAGCAGCAGCTGGAACCAAGTCAGTTTTATTTAGCAAAACCAGAACAGGTGATTTGACTTTAGCAATGTGGCTTGAGGCTTCTGACCAATCGGTATCTGCGCTATCCAGAACATACAGAACAACATCAGCAAGGTTAGCCTCTTTTTGGCTGCGATCGACGCCGATCATCTCTACCAGCTCAGTGGTTTCCCTAAGGCCTGCCGTATCACTGATTGTAAAGCGTAAGCCATTAAATAATGTCTGCGCCTGAATGATGTCACGAGTAGTTCCTGCCAGCGGAGTCACGATGGCCTTTTCATCTTGCGCGATTAAATTAAGAAGGCTTGATTTTCCGGCGTTAGGTTTACCTAAAAGTACGGCCTTAATTCCTTCTTTGATAAGTCGCCCTGACCGGTACGAACGAACTAGATCGCGAAGCCTGGCGCGAATGTCGTTAAGTTTTTGCTTTAAAACTGCGGGGTCAATGACATCAATGCCCTCTGTTGAAAAATCAATAGAGGCCTCGATATGGGCCAGGGACCATGTTAATTCGGATTCAATTTCCTCGAATTTTTTTGAAACATCGCCTTTTAGTTGGCGTAGCGCAACTCGTGCTGAAGCTTGGCTTTGGCTTTCAATCAACGATAAAACGGACTCCGCTTGAACTAAATCCAAGCGGTCATTCATAAATGCGCGGAAAGTAAATTCACCCTTTTCGGCCAACACGCACCCGGCATCAATTAATAAATCAATAGTTTTGGCTGCGATGTATTCGCTACCGTGACAAGAAATCTCGACAACCTCTTCGCCTGTAAATGAACGACCTTTTTCATAAAAGGCGATGATGGCTTCATCTAAAACTTCATTTTGTTCGTCGAAAATTTTAGCAAGGTAAATATGGTGCGAACGGATATTTTTTTTCTTAAGCGACGGGGCAATTTTTTGACAACTTGCTAAAGCTGCTGGACCGCTAATGCGGATAACAGCCAACCCCCCAGTGCCCAGCGGAGTCGAAACAGCACAAATTGTATGTTCGCTTCGATTCCGCATCTAACTAGAGCCTAAATTATGCTTCTTCAGCAGAGGTGTCTTCGGTAGCCTCTGTGCCAGCGTTTTTTGCCGGAAAAATTTTGATTTTCTTATAAAGTCCGTCACCCAGCGATCTACTTTTCACACGGCCGTCTTGAGCCAAGTACTGATGAACAACTTTTCTTTCTTTCGGTGGAAGCGCACGGTAATAAACCGATTTTCCTTGCTCGATCGCGATTTTTTTCAAATGTTCAGCGCGCTCGATCAAAGCAGCTTCTGATTCTTGGCGAAAACCACCACAGTCAACCGTAACATTTGTAATGACATCAGCAAAATGATGCTGAGTAACGCGTTTAACGATCAACTGGATGGCATCCATTAGCTGACCTTTAAAATCTTTAAGTAACGCTTCGTCCCCGCCAGAAAATTCAATGCGGACATCAGTGACTTCTTCTTTTTTTTCTAGGTTCAACTCGTACGATAAATCAAACGCACCTTTTTCTAAAATTCCATTGAGAGTAGCCTCAACAATTGATTCGAGATCTTCTTTCTTTCCGCCCCCGAAAAGTTTACTGAAAAATCCTGCCATAAAATGTCCTTTCTATGCAGCCTTAGCTGACCTGTCTTTTAATAAAAAATATTGTTGAACGACTCCGAACAATGCGCTTACGAAATTATAAAGTGTTAGGCCGCTTGGAAGGCTAAACATAAATACCGTAAAAATAATTGGCATAAAGTTAAGAATTTTTTGCTGTGCCGGATCCATTGTTGTCGGAGTTAATTTTTGTTGGAAAAACATGGTGATACCCATCAAAACCGGAATGACAAAAAACGGATCATGAGCACTTAAATCTTGAATCCAGCCAAAGAAGGGTTGCTGATAGATTTCTACACTAGAGCCAATTGTTTTCCAAAGCGCAAAAAATATCGGGATTTGAATTAACATTGGCAAACACCCACTTAGTGGATTTGCCTTATGCTCTTTCATTAGCGCCATCGTTTCGCGGTTTACTTTTAGTGGGTCACTTTTATAACGCTCGCGCGTTTCTTTAAGTAATGGCTGGATCTTTTGCATCGCGCGCGATGATTTGAACGACATAATATTAAAAGGTAATAAAACTAAACGAACCACAAGCGTTAAGCCGATGATTGCCAGTCCCCAATTTCCCAAAAGATCGTGCATCAACTTCATTAGCACTAACAATGGTTTCGCAATAAAACCGAAAATTCCATAATCCATAACTTCGGGCATAAGCGGATCGATTGGTTTTAATATTTCCGTGCGCTTGGCACCGACATAATAAACTTGATCAAGAGTCTTAACCTGGGCCGCTGACAAGTCGTAAATAGCTGCTAAGCGGGCCTCTTGGCCCTGTACCGTCATTGCCAAAGATGGCAAAATTTCTGACTTATCAACCAACGCCATCGTGAAATATTGGGTTCCTATTGAAGCTAGCGAAACGCCCGCTGCTGTTTTATTTAATGATTCGTTTTCTTTAACGGCAGATATATGCTCGGTTTTGATTTTATCGCCTTCGCGGTATAGAAACTCTTGCCGCTCAAACGACGGCATAAACATCGAAGTGCCACCCGAAAGCATTTTCTTTTCTTCTATGACAAAAGCTGCGCTTTGAAAGCCGTGCTCAAGCTCTGTTTTTGAAGTGAATGACATTTTACTTTTATCATAGCGCAAAGTTCGAGTTATTTTTTTACCTTCAACAACAGCTTCGCCGCGGAAATCAACATTGGTTTCGGGTGTTACATTGAACATTACTTTTTGATTATTAATAACTAAGGCGAAAATTTTGTCAGACAAAAATTCAATCTGTTTTCCGTGGCGATCTTTGTACTTTTTCAGCTCGAAGTCTTTAATGCCAAGTCCGTTTGAAGTAACAATCCACCGCACATCTTCATCTTCGTAAGAAAACGTTTTTTCTGTAACAGCTTCCGCAGACGTGGTGGCTGTCCCCGAGAGCGCTATAGCCACAGCCGCGGCTCCGGCAACTGGCGCCACTTGCGTTACAACTGGTTTCGAAACAATGGCAACCTGAGGGTAGGTTTTATTCATGTAATATTGCCATCCCCACAAACCAAGAAAAGTTGCAGCAATAGCTATTAAAAACTTCGGATTGCTAAAGGGTGATTCATTTGGTGTGTTCACAAAGACCTCGCTGGCAATAATTTAATGTAACATCAGGAACTGGATCGTAAAAAGCTTTGCGGCTAAAAGGATGACAGCTTAAAAATCTTTTCAAAATAAGTATCGTTGCGCCGAAAGCGTTATGCTTTTCAAAGGCTTCTTTTGCATAATAGGAACAGCTTGGATAAAAGCGGCAATTGCCACCTAAAAAATAAGAGATCGTCACTTGATAAAAAACAATCACTGCTTTGAAAATAAAATTCTTATTTTTGGAGTCGATCGTAGACCTCAATAAATTGTTTGTATTTAAGCTGTTTGTAAAAGCCCTCGGCAGCTTGTGGACGAAACACAAAAACAACTTTTTTAGCAGTAAACTGCTCTGGCCATTTTTCTGAACGTACACAGTTGCGCACCCATCGTTTTAATCTATTACGAATAACAGCTGGCCCAACTTTTCTAGAAATCGTGATGCCGCAGTAAGAAGCGGCATCTTCAGAGTTCAAAACGTAAAGTTGTAACCATGATGTGAGTCTAAGTTTTTTGCCCTGACTGGAAATTTCTTTGTAGTCAGATGTTCTCGTAAGAGGTTTAGGTTTACTTGCCACCAGCAGTAATTGCTATGCGTTTACGACCTTTTGCACGACGGCGAGCTAGGATTTTCTGTCCGTCTTTTGTTGCCATGCGAGCACGAAAACCGTGTGTTTTTTTACGACGACGATTACTTGGTTGATATGTTCTTTTCATCCTACACCTCTATATATAGCTAGTTTTCGCTAGCATTCCTACGACGTCATTCACGTCAATTGAACAATATTTAAGCAAGCTTAAATTCTGTGAATTAAATATAAATCACATTGCGGCATAGTGGTCAACTGTTGATAAGTAGGAGTCCGCTTGTTAGTTAAGACAAGTCCAGAGGGGGATCATGGAAATCAATAGTTCGTTTTGGAGCCAAATCAAATCCTCGATGAAAAACAAAAATGGCGCTAATAAGCTATTAGAGAACTGGCTCGACCCCATTGACTTGATTAAAACCGAGCATACGGACGGCGCCATGAAGATCACCTTGGGCGTGCCGAACCAATTTTTTTATTTTTACGTTAATGAGCACTTAAAAGATAAAATTACTCTTGAGCTGGCAGGTCTTTCTCATCTGCCAACGTCTGTGGAATTCGTAGTTACGGGCAAAGTCGCTGATGACTATAATACCTCTTTACAAGATGTTATGCAAAATGCAGATCAACTATTTCAACCTATGCCGGTGGTCAATCAAGCGCCTAAATTATCAGAGACTTTACACCCTGAATTTACGTTTTCGACTTTTGTGGTTGGAAAAAACTCTGAATTTGCTCATGCTGCAACTTACAACGTTTCTAGAAATCCAGGTGCTGATGACTATAATCCCCTTTTTATCTACGGGCCTTCAGGTATGGGAAAAACGCATTTATTAAATGCGGCAGCCAATGAAATTCGAAACAATTACTCACACTTACGTATTACTTATATCTCAGCCGAACGTTTCTTAAATGAGTGTGTTTCGGCCATTCGCCGTCACGAAATGGACAAGTTCCGCCAAAAATACCGCGACAATACAGACATTTTAGTTGTCGACGATGTTCAATATATTGGGCGTGGCCAGGCCGTCCAGGAAGAGTTTTTTCATACGATAAATTCCTTTATTGAAAGAAAAAAGCAGGTCGTTTTAGCAAGCGACCGTATGCCAAAAGATATCCTAAACTTAGAAGACAGATCTAGAACCCGACTTGAGCGAGGCTTAATTGCCGATATTACGATGCCAGATATTGAAACTCGTATCGCGATCTTACGCTACAAGGCTGAAAATTTTAACTTAAGAATTTCAGAAGAAACCATTCAGTACATTGCAAAAATTTCCAAAAAATCAATTCGAGAGCTTGAGGGCAATCTTAAAAAAATTAAGATGTATTCCGAACTTCAGGGACTTAGCATTAATATCGAGCTTGCACGAAAAGTTTTAGCTCATCATGAAAATACAATCACTATTAGCATTGAAGAAATACAAAGAATCGTCAGCGAATATTATAAAATAAGAATTGCTGATATGAAATCGACCAGCCGTGCGCGGCCTATCGTGGTGCCTCGGCAGATTGCCATGTACTTAATCAAAAAATTTCTTGATAAATCCTTAGTCGATATTGGGCGCGCCTTTGGAGGCAGAGATCATACGACCGTGATTAATTCTTTGGAAAAAGTTGCTTCTCTACAAAGTAAGGATCCCCAATTTAAGAATGATATCGACGAGTTAACTAACATCATCCACAACATCACAGGTTTGTAATTGTGGATTGTGGAAACGAGTGTGGGAAAGCGATTGTATTAGGATGTTGGTAATCTTATTCACGTTTTGAACTCAAAAATGAACTTGAATCGTGATTGAGTTTTCCACAAAGAAAGGTTAATAGTTTCGAATGTTTAGTTAGGATTCCTGATTACCCACGCTGCTACTACTACTACTATTTATATATATTAATATTATTAGGAAAAAGAAGAATGAAAATAGAAATACAAAAAAAGGATTTATTAAGCTTATTAAGCAGAACACAAAATATTGTAGAAAAAAGAAATACAATGCCAATTTTGATAAATGTTCTTTTAGAAGCACAGAATAATCTATTAAAGGCTTATGCAACAGATTTAGAAGTAAGCCTTACCGACACAGCACCAAGCCAAATTAAAGAGCCAGGCAAGGTTGCAGTTAGCGCCAAAAGCTTATTTGAGATAACTAAAGAATTATTAGATGGACCTATTCAGCTAATAAAAAAAGAAAATAATTGGCTAGAAATTAAACAAGGAAAGTTTTTATCTAAAATTATTGGAGTCGCTGCTGAAGAGTATCCTGTCTTTCCAACTTATAATTCTGAAAATTTTTCTAAAATCAATGCCGCTGATTTTAAGATGATGATCGATAAGACATTATATAGCGTTTCTAATGATGAAACTCGTTATCATCTTAATGGAGTATTTTTTGAATCTTATGAAAAAAATCAGATCACCATGGTCGCAACTGATGGACATCGTTTAAGTCTGATCAAAAAAACATTCAAAGAGCTAACTTTCACTGAAAAAATTGGTGTGATCATTCCTAAAAAAGGCTTGTTCGAAATTAAAAAATTGATTGAATCAACCGTCGAGGACGTTTTCATCGCTGTTGAAGGGTCACAATTTATTTTAAAATCAGGTACTAGTATTTTAATGATCAGGTTGATTGAAGGTAAATATCCCAATTATCAACAGTTTATTCCACAGAAATTAACCCACAAAATCGTTGTTCCACGCGAAACGATATTATCTTGTTTAAAAAGGGTTTCGTTATTAGCAAATCAAAAATCTAAAGCTATTCTCATGAGTTTTAGCGAAGGGAAATTAGAAATCACTTCCAATAATCCTGAGCTTGGTGATGCTAAAGAAGAATTAGATATTAACTACAAAGGCCAAGATTTAAAAATTGGTTTTAATGCGCGTTATATCGAAGACGTATTAAAAAATATCGAACAAGATAATGTCGAGTTTGAATTAAATGATCATTTATCTCCGGGCGTTTTACGGCCGCATGAAAGCACAGATTATTTAAACGTCGTTATGCCAATGAGAATTTGATCTAGAAAGCCGAGTCTATGAAAATTCGTCAACTTACAATTACGAATTTTCGCAATTTACAACCAACGACTTTAAATTTTTCCGAGCGCTTGAATATTTTTGTTGGAGAAAATGGCCAGGGAAAAACTAATTTATTGGAAGCTATTTACCTGCTAATTGAAGGCGATAGTTTTCGTTATTCTAGGTATGATACTTTAATTCAAGAAAACCAAGCAGAGTCCTTTTTAAAAATCGACTTAGAGAATAAAGACTTAGAATATCAATTAAAAATAAATTTAACCGCGCACAAAAAAACGTTTTCGGTGAATGAAAAAAAACATGCTCGCTTGAATCCTGATTTGCCACCAGCCATATTATTTTCTCCGGAAAGTTTAAATAGTATCAAAGAAAGTTCAGACCATCGCCGTCAACTTTTAGATCAAATTTTAATTCAAACTTTTTCATATGGGCGAAAAGTAGTAAATGAATTTAAAAAGGCTTTAAAAACCAGAAATAAATTATTGAAAGATTTGGCCCATGAAAAAATTGAATATGAAATGGGAATTAAAACCTTAGAAAGTTTAAATCCACTGTATATAAAAATTGCGGCAGAGCTGACCTTTTTAAGGCTCGAAGCTTTAAAGAATATTAAACCCGAAGTGCAGAATAGCTTGCGACAAATACACTCAGAAAACTTAGCAGAATTTGATTATTCGTATATTATTTCTGACAACTCCTTCAAACAGACGACAGTCATTCAATTGCAAGAGTTTTTGCACAAAAGACTGTCAGAATTAGCGCTTTTTGAGGTCAAATCTGGAACCTCATTACTGGGTCCTCATAAACACGATTTATTATTTCTATATAACGGAAAAGACTCACGATTTTTTTGTTCGCAGGGGCAGCAAAGATCGATCATATTAGCTTTCAAAATGGCGCAAATTGTGTATCATCATAGGGTTCACGGATTTTTTCCAGTACTGCTTTTAGATGATGTATTATCTGAACTTGATTTGGCTAAGCAAGAGTCGTTAATTTCGACTCTTAATCAAATTGAAACTCAGACGTTTGTTACCACAACGGATACCTCAATTATTAAAAAGCTTCGTATGGAAAAAAGCCAAGTTTTCCATGTTCATGCCGGACTGGTAGCTGCAGAACCGCAATCTTAAAAATTGTGGATAAAGCTGTGAGTCCTGTTGAAATGTTTTTCTGGAGTAAGGAGCGCTCATGTCAGAAGTAAGTAGTACCCACGTTGATCAAAGCAAAGTTTACGGTGCTGATGATATTCAGGTTCTAGAGGGTCTAGAAGCCGTCCGTAAACGCCCCGGTATGTATATCGGAGATACGACGATCCGTGGTTACCATCATCTTGTGTACGAAATTGTTGATAACGCTGTCGATGAATCTTTAGCCGGCTACTGTAAAAGAATTTTAGTCAACATTCACACGGATGGCTCGCTATCTGTTGATGACGATGGCCGTGGAGTTCCCGTTGGTCCCCATAAATCTGGTAAAGATGCTCTCGAGGTGGTTTACACCGTCTTGCATGCGGGTGGAAAATTTGAGGGCTCTGCTTACAAAGTTTCAGGCGGCCTTCATGGAGTGGGCGCTTCGGTAGTGAATGCCCTGTCGATTCGTTGCCAAGTTGAGTCTCACAAAAACGGAACTCACTTCAAACAAGTTTACTCAAAAGGAATTCCGCAAACTCAGGTTGAGAATCTAGGCCCCACAACACGTAAGGGCACTGTTGTTACTTTTAAACCAGATACCGAAATTTTTAAAGAGCCCGGTATGGAATTCGACATGCTTACGTTAACAAATCGTTTTCGCGAAATGGCATTTTTAAATGCCGGACTGCATATTTGCTTAACAGATGACCGCAATGGTAAAAAAGTTGATTTTCAATATGCCAATGGAATCGCAGAATTTGTCGCTTATTTAAATCAATCCAAAAAAGCAATTCACAACGACGTGGTTTATTTCAAAGGGGAAAAAGATCAAGTCGAAGTTGAAATAGCAATGCAGTGGAATGATTCTTACACAGAATCTATTTACTGTTATGCCAATAATATTAATACTCACGAAGGTGGCACGCACTTGATCGGTTTTCGCGGAGCACTGACGCGATCAACGAATACGTACGCCAACCAAAAAGGACTTTTAAAAGATTTTAAAGAAGGAATTGAAGGCGAAGATATTCGCGAAGGACTTGCCGCCATTATTTCCGTAAAAGTTCGTGAGCCTTTATTCGAAGGCCAAACTAAAACCAAACTTGGAAATGCCGAAGTAAAAGGAATTGTTGAATCCTTAGTAAATGAAAAATTAGCCGACTGGTTCGACCGAAATCCAAGCACCGCAAAAACAATTGTTACAAAATGTGTCGAGGCCGCAAGGGCCCGTGATGCTGCCCGAAAAGCACGAGATTTAACTCGTCGTAAAACGGCGCTAGATGGAGGCTCGCTTCCAGGAAAAATGGCCGATTGCCAAGAGCGTGATCCCGCAAAATGCGAATTGTACCTGGTCGAGGGAGATTCTGCCGGTGGTTCTGCAAAAATGGCACGCGACAGAAAAACCCAAGCCGTACTTCCGCTTAAGGGAAAAATTCTAAATGTAGAAAAAGCGCGTTTTGATAAAATGTTATCGAACGAAGAAATTCGAATGATGATATCAGCTCTGGGAACTGGAATTGGAAAAGATAATATTAATGTGGATAAAATTCGTTATCATAAAATTATTATCATGACCGATGCCGATGTGGATGGATCACACATCCGAACATTACTACTTACATTTTTCTACCGCCAGATGCCGGAAGTTTTAGAAAAAGGATATATTTATATTGCTCAGCCACCGTTGTACCGTGCCAAAAAAGGTCAAAGTGAAACGTACCTGAAAGATGAAATGGCCTTAACGGAATTTCTTTTAAAGACCGGCTTAGATTCCTTTCAAATTAAAGGTAAAAAATTTAATGTGAAAGAAATTCGCGAGATGGTTCTAAATGTTCAAAAATTTTATCGCCTACTGCAAGTGTCTTCAAAAAAATATGACCCCGATGTTTTATATTTTGCCTTAACGAAAACAACTGAGCTTGAAGAGGTTCTAAAAAACGAATCTAAACTTTCTGGTATGATGAAAGACCTTGAGGCCTGGATTGCGACCAACCCTTCCTTGGGAATTACTGAGGTGTCGACTAAGGTTTACACTGAAGATGGAAAAATAAAAGCAAAAGTCGAATCTACCCGTTACGCCGACCGTGCGACGACATTTTTTAATTCAGATTTATTAAATGCCTCTGAAATTGTTGAATTGTTATCACTGTGGAAATCAATACAAAAAATTTCCCTTTTGCCGGTGACGATCGAGCAAGGCTCAGATGAATCCTCTTTTGAAAATTATCAGGCGCTTTACGACCATGTTATGGAAAGCTCAAAAAAAGGAATTTATATTCAGCGCTACAAGGGTTTAGGAGAAATGAATCCTGAACAACTTTGGGATACGACACTAAATCCAGAATTTAGAAACTTACTAAAAGTTACCATCGACGATGCCGTAGCTGCAGATGAAACATTTAGCGTTTTAATGGGCGAACAGGTCGAGCCACGCCGAAAGTTCATTAATGACAATGCACTTTTGGTTCGCGCGCTAGATGTTTAAGAAATAAATTTTTAATTAAGGATGAGTTATGGCAGAAAATGAAAACCCAAGAGGCGTTACTAACGTAGATATTAATAAAGAAATGCGTGAAGCGTATTTGCAATACTCGATGTCAGTTATCGTTGGTCGCGCCCTTCCCGATGTGCGCGATGGATTAAAACCTGTTCACCGTCGCATTTTATTTGCTCAGCACGAACTAAGCAATACCCACGATAAGCCATATAAAAAGTCAGCCCGTGTGGTTGGTGATGTTATTGGTAAGTACCATCCGCATGGTGATTTAGCTGTTTATGAATCCATGGTTCGTATGGCGCAAGATTTTTCTTTGCGCTACCCATTGATCGATGGTCAGGGAAACTTTGGATCCATCGACGGAGACTCGGCCGCAGCATCTCGTTATACTGAAGTGCGAATGACCCGCCTTGCAGAGGAACTTTTATCTGACATCGAAAAAGAAACTGTTCCATTTGGTCCGAACTACGATGATTCTTTGGAAATTCCATTGGTTTTGCCAGCGAAATATCCAAATCTTTTAGTGAATGGATCTTCAGGAATAGCCGTTGGAATGGCGACCAATATTCCTCCGCACAATCTGGGCGAAATTATTGATGGCTGTATACACTTGATTCACAATCCTGAATGCGAAATTGAAGAATTGATGGAGCGGATTCCTGGGCCAGACTTCCCAACAGCGGGTCAAATCGCAGGAAAAATGGGAATTTTGCAGGCGTACAAAAAAGGCCGCGGCATCATTACGATCAAAGCGAAAACAGATATCGAAATTAAAAAAGATCACGAAGAAATTATCGTTAACGAACTTCCTTACCAAGTTAACAAAGCAAAGCTGATCGAGAATATTGCGGACCTTGTGCGTGAAAAAACCGTCGAGGGTATTTCAGATATTCGCGACGAATCATCCCGCGAAGGTATGCGTGTGGTGATAGTTCTAAAGCGCGGCGAAAATGCATCTGTTATACTAAATAGACTTTTAAAATTTACCCAGCTGCAAGTTAGTTTTGGTATTAACATGCTGGCTCTTGATAAAAAAAATCAGCCAATTACTTTTGATCTTAAAAAAATGCTTGAAGCATTTGTTGATCATCGACGTGACGTTGTTACCAAGCGTTGCATTTTTGAATTAAAGAAGGCGCAAGAACGCGCGCATATTTTAGAAGGACTTAAGAAAGCACTTGATCAAATTGATGAAGTCATTGCGACGATTAAGGCTTCGAAAGAGCCGCATATTGCGCGTGAAGCATTGATTGCGAAATTTAGTTTCAGTGAACGCCAAGCGATTGCTATTTTAGAAATGCGTTTACAGCGACTAACCGGTCTTGAGCGTGATAAAATTATTAATGAACTGGCAGAACTAGTTAAACAAATTGAATGGCTTCGGTTTGTCTTAGCTGACGTTAAGGAAATTTACAAAATTATCGTTGCCGAACTTGAAGACATTAAAAAAAGATATTCGGATAAACGTCGTACAGAAATCACGGGCGATTTAACCGATATTGAAGATGAAGACTTAATCTCAGATGAGCCAATGGTTGTTACAGTCACAAACACAGGCTACATAAAGAGAATTTCGACTGAAGAATACCGCGTGCAAAAGCGTGGCGGTAAAGGCATGAAGGGAATCGAAACTCGCGAAGAAGATTACGTGACAGATCTTTTCACAGCATCAACCAAGACCATGTTATTAGTTTTTACCGACAAAGGAAAAGTTTATTGGTGTAAAGTCCACCGCCTACCTTTAGGAAGCCGGACATCAAAAGGAAAATCATTAGCGAACGTCGTGAATTTAACAGCAGGTGAAAAAGTTAAAGCCATATTACCAATCGATGTCTTTAGTGAAAATCAGTACGTTGTATTAATTACTGAAAAAGGAATTATTAAGAAAACATCGTTAGATGCTTTTTCTAACCCTCGACAAGCAGGAATTATCGCCTTAACAACGGATCTTGATGATCAAGTTGTTGCAGCAAAAATCTCTGACGGCCAAAGCGATATCTTTATCGCCACCAAAGAAGGTATGTCGATTCGATTTAACGAAGGAGATGTTCGTGGCATGGGACGCTCAGCCCGCGGGGTTAAGGGTGTAACATTATCGAAAGAAGACAGCGTTGTAGCGATGATTGTTTTAGAAAAGGGGACAAAAGACACAATTCTAATGGTCACGTCAAAAGGATACGGCAAGCGCTCTGAAGTTGAAGAGTATAGAACCCAAGGCCGCGGCGGAGTTGGAATTATCACTCAGAAAACGACCGATAAAGTTGGTAATGTTATTGGAACTAAAAAAGTTTCAGCCACACAGGAACTTATTTTATCGACGGATCAGGGCCAAGTTATTCGAATGAAAATTTCAGACATTTCTGTTCTAGGAAGAAATACCCAGGGCGTTAGACTAATAAACTTAGACGAAAAGCAAGAGTTCGTAACGGGCTTAGCTGTAATCGAAGATGAAGAAAAAGCTGGCGAAGAAATTCATTAATTTGAATTTCTTTAAGACAAATACTTTAATAGCGGCGCGAAAATATGGCGCCGCTATTTTTTTAATAGTGGCAGCATGTACTCCACAGTCTGACAAATTATACAGCGAAGCATACCAAGAAATTGAAAAAGGCCACTTTCGTGTTGCCTTAAGCTTACTCGAGCAATCAGCAAAGATTGAAAAAAATGATAAAAAGAAAACAAAAGCTTTGGTTGAAGCCGCAAGGATTTCGCGCTTTGAAATACAAGATTTTGAGCGTGCTTTAAGAATTTACCGGCTTATCATTTTAAAATCACAAGACCCGAAACAAAGAATTAATGCGCAAGAAGCCATGGCCGAAATACACCTCGAGAACTTACAAAACTACTCGCAGGCACTAAAAGAATTATTAATTTTGGAACAGCTTGAAATAAATTTTGAACAGAAAGAAAAAATAAAATTGAAAATTGCCCAGGCGCAGTTTTTAACTGGAAATTCGCGGGCCTCGTTAGAAAACATCGAGTCAGCACTAAGAACAGGTAAAGGCGATCTTAAACAGTTTTTTAAATTAAAAGCCGAAGTGCTAATTTCAATGAAAAAATGGGATGAAGCCTTAGCCGCCTATGAAGAAGTTCGAAAAAGGGATGAAAAATATTTTGCTGAAGAGAATCTTTATATTGCAACTTCGATCGTTTTCGAAGAAAAAGAAGATTATTTATCGGCATTAACGTACTTGGAAAAATATCAATCTAGAGTAAAAGATAAAGCTTACTTTGAGCTAAGACAAAAGCGCCTGAAGGAAAAAATCGTCAATAAACCTCTGTCGAAAGGGCGACGAAAATAATGAAAAAGAATAAATACATTATCTTTGCAACGATAGGCTTCGAACTTATAACACTGCTGTTATTAGCCATATGGATTGGATCAAAACTAGAAGAAAAAGGTTTTGCTGGCGCCCAGGCCATTGGCGTAGTTCTAGGTTTTTTCATATGGTTTGGAAGTTTAATATATAAACTAAAAAGCCTTAAAAATGATTAAACAAGCAGCAGGCCTGGTTCTTTTCTTTGGCGCAGTTTTGGCTTTGCTGCTTTGGGTTTTTCATAGCCATGATGCAGGTGTAAGTTGTGCGGCCGGAAGCGCAATCATGTTTTTAAATCTTTTAAGTTTCTACCTGACTTGGAAATTGGTGCTGGCAAAAAGATCAATGGCGCTTACGGTCCTAGTTATCGTCCTAAAATATTCGATTTTAGGTTTAATTTTCTGGAGCCTGACAACGGTCACGTGGATTCAGCCACTTGGTTTTGTCCTTGGAGTTTCAACGCTACTTTTAGCAATACTATGCATGACAGCCCTAAAATCTTTTGCTAGAAAAGAATGAAAACTTAACTTGATGAGGCCCGCATGCATTTTAATTGGACTCAACTGATTCCTGGCGTTGGACATCACTACACTCATGTCGCAACATTAATTATCGTTTCTGTACTAGTCATGGTTATGGGACTTCGCGCTCGCGCTGTTTTAGGAAAAGGCGAAGAGGCAGTTATGCCATCTGGAAAAGTTTCACTTCGCGGTTTATTTGAATTTTTCACGGAGTATATCGGTAGCTTATCAGAACAAATTATCGGGCACCATGGTCGCGATTTTGCCCCGTATTTTGCTTCAATTTTTACTTATATTTTAATTAACAACTTAGTCGGAATAATTCCAGGAATGACTCCGGCAACCGAAAACTTCAACACGACGTTTGCATTTGGTGTTTTTTCTTTTATTGCATACAACGTTGTCGGCATAAAACACGGTGGCCTTGGTTACTTAAAACATTTCTTGGGCCCAGTATTATGGCTGGCGCCGTTGATGTTAATTATTGAAATTATTTCTCACGTGATCAGACCTTTAACTTTGGGTCTGCGTTTAGCGAATGTAATGACTGGAGATCATACCGTATTATCGGTGTTCTTAGGTTTATTCCCGATTGGCCCTGCAATCCCATTTTACGCAATGGGATTACTAGTTAGCACTATTCAGGCGTTCGTTTTTACATTGTTATCAATGGTCTATGTAGCTCTTGCAACAGCTAGTGACCACTAATCACACGCCTTAATTGGCAAAAGGAGATTTTATGAAAAAGGCATTATTATTTGCCGTAACGACATTGGCTTCTGTAGCGGTATTCGCTCAAGACGCAGCAATGGTTGGATCAAACAGCGGACTAGTCGCTATCGGCGCTGGTTTAGCAATTGGTTTAGCTGTTCTGGGTGGAACATCTGCTCAAGGTAAAGCGGCAGCAGCGGCACTTGAAGGAATCGCACGTAACCCAGCAGCAGGAGATAAATTATTTACTCCGCTAATTCTTTCTTTAGCTCTTATCGAGTCTTTAGTTATCTTAGCGTTCCTAGTAGCGTTCATTAAAATTCCAGCAGCTAAATTCGGCTTCTAGATTTTTAAAATCAGATAATAAAAATAAAAAAAGCCGGCAGAAATGCTGGCTTTTTTTATTTTGAGACCGAGTAAATAATTCGATCTTTGCCCTACAAGGATTACAAGTATTTATTTACAACACTCATGACGGTTTCTTGAATTCTATTTAATCCAGCCTGACTGGTTGATTCAAAACGAACAACCAACACGGGCTGAGTATTAGAAGCCCTTGCTAGCGCCCAACCATCAGCAAAACTAATTCGAATTCCATCAATCAAATTTACCTTCACCGTCGGATCATTAAGTTGTTGAAATTTTTCTTTAACTTTCTCTACGATAAGAACTTTTTTTTCCTCGGTCGTATCGATCCTAATTTCAGGCGTGTTGAAGGCTTTCGGTAAACCCTCTAGCAGTTGTCGAATATTCTTTCCGGTTTTTGCTAAAATTTCGCAAAGTCGAAGTCCAGCATACGGAGCATCATCGTAGCCGTAATTACGATCAGCGAAAAAAATATGACCGCTCATTTCTCCACCAAATGGAGCATTTTCTATTTTTACTTTTTCCTTAATTAAGCTGTGACCCGTTTTCCATAGGATAGGTACGCCGCCGTGCTTTGCAATATCTGCATACATAAAGTCTGAACACTTTACATCTCCAACAATCTTAGCACCCTTTTTTTCAGCTAGAATGGCGCGCGCGTAAATAGTTAAAAGCTCATCGCCATAAATCATTTTTCCGGTGTGATCGACCACACCGATCCGATCAGCATCCCCGTCAAAACCGATTCCAGCAATAGCACCAGTTTCAACAACTTTTTTAGCTAAGTCTTTTAGATTTTCTTCCACTGTTGGGTCTGGGTGATGATTTGGAAAATTGCCATCTGGAGTTTCAAATAAAACTTCGGGCTGCATGCCGACGGCATTAAATAGTTTCCTAGCAATAATGCCACCCGCACCATTACCACAATCAAGAACAACTTTAACGTTAGAAATTATGCCAAATTCTTTTTTATAGCGGGCTAAGTATTCTGGAAAAATATCGTAGGATTGGACAGAACCACTTCCTGAAATAAAATCTGCATCTTGCATTATTTTTCTTAAGGCCTGAATTTCTTCGCCAAAAATAGTCGATTTACCCAATGATATTTTAAAACCATTAAAATTTGGCGGGTTGTGACTACCCGTTACCATAACGGCGCCATCAAGATTTTGTGTGAATGTTGAAAAGTAACACATTGGCGAAGTAACTAATCCAAGAATCATCACCTCGGCACCCGACTCTTGCATGCCTTGACTTAATTTTTCCATGATTGGCACAGACGAGACGCGAGCATCGTAGCCTATAGAAAATTTTAAAGCTTTTTTGCCAGTTTTTTTAAAGACATAAGACGTAAAAGTTTTTCCAAGCTGGTAAGCAAAATCTAAATCAAATTGCTGATTGTACACGCCGCGAATATCATATTCTCTGAAAATAACTGGTTCAAACATCGACACCTCTTAAAAGTTTTAAATTAAAGCGAATAGCATCTAACATCGATGCGTAATTTGCACGGTTCTTATTATATAGATCAAAAGCCGTTCCGTGGTCTACACTGGTGCGCACAAAAGGAAGGCCAATAGTCACATGAACGCCGCTATCCTGGCCATGAATCATTTTAAAAGGTATTAAGCCCTGATCATGATACAGACAGATAAAAATGCAGAACTTTTTCCAATTGGATTTTAAAAAAGCAGCATCTGGCACCAGTGGCCCCTTGAGATCACGAAATCTTTTTAACCGTAAGTGCTGCTCAAAGTTTCCAAGCAGTCCGCTTTCTCCAGCATGAGGGTTAAGGCCAAGTACAGCAATTTTTTTTGTGGAGTTAAGCATTTTTTTGAACTGCATTGCCGAGCTAATTGCTGAATCAATATTTTTTTTATTTAAAAACGAAGGGACCTTAGCCAGCGGTAAATGATCCGAAGCTAATAACACATTAAAATTTTCACCGACAAAGGCCATGTGCAGATCGCGCTTGGGAAACAGCTTTCTTAGTGCGCCGGTATGACCAATGAAGCTGTAGCCCGATTTTTTTATCAAAGTTTTTGAAAGGGGGCCGGTGACAACGCTTGTTATTTTTTTCTGGGCGCAGGCAGTAAAGACATCGACAATCCATGTTGCAGCATTCGATTTTAGCGACAAATCTAGCAGCAAGTTTTTTGGCACTGCCCGAGCCTCGATAAGCGAATCTAAAAATCCCAAAGCGGCTTCGGTTTCATTAAAAGTCAGGCGCAAAAATTTTTCATCAAGAAGTTTTAAATAAC
The DNA here is from genome assembly GCA_043753645.1 of Bdellovibrionales bacterium. GTDB lineage: Bacteria > Bdellovibrionota > Bdellovibrionia > Bdellovibrionales > Bdellovibrionaceae > Pseudobdellovibrio. Next base: position 29,937 of record JAYUWH010000038.1, on the reverse strand, counting down.
GAGGTTGAAGTCTTTCGCGCTGATGATCGCGGTAAAGAATGAAAACTGTTTTTGGCTGAGGCCCCAAATCGTGTAACGCCCTCGACGCAACTTCGAAACCAATTCCTTTGGCATCGCCAGTCGTAATTGCAACTTTTTTATAGTGTTTGATCGTAGACTTTGATGTAGGCATCTTGCTTTTTGGATTCAAACCAATTTTTTAATTGTCGCGCAAAGTTTTTTTCTATTAAAGATGATTTTATCATGTCTTTGTATTTTAGAAATTGTGGGTCTTGAGTTATTTTTTTGGAAAGCACTTTAAAAATATGATAACCCTGTTTGCTTTTAACAATGTCTGTGTGGTCATTGACTGCAAGACTAGTAACAGCGCGCTCGATCTCAGGATTAAATTCGCCTGTTTTAAAAACTCCAAGCACTCCGTCTTTGTTACCACCATCTTCGCTATCGCGATTAGCAACGGCTTCAAAAGACTCTCCATTTTTTATTTTTTCTAGCGCCACTTTTGCGCGCTTGTAAGCAGCCTCAGCGCTGGTTTTGGTTGGATCAAAAAATATTTGAGCAATTTTATATTCGTTAACATTTGGTTTATAATTTGGATTTTTAGTTTGGTATTCGCCGTAAGCATCTTCATCGGTAATGCGCAGCTTTGACACAATCTCTGATTCAAAAAATGACTGCCGCTCCATACGGTTTTTTAATATTTCTTTGTAATCTTCTTTTGTGAAGCCCTGCTTTTCGATGTATTTATCAAACTCAGGCCGGGTCATCTGCCCACGTCGCGCTAACTGATCCATTTCGGCTTCAATTTTTTCGTTACTTGCGGATAATCCTTGCCGCTTGATTTCAGCCGCAATTAGTTTTTCTCGGATTAGAAACTGTAGCTGAGCTGATTTGTCCGACTTCAACTTTTCGGGTTTTTCGCCTAGTAGCAGGGACTCATCAAGGGCGCCGATTTTAGTGGCGCGAACTTGTAATTTTTTAATGTCAGATAAAAGAATAACTTCAGAATTAACAGTGGCAATAACCTTGTCGACGACCTCTTTGGCGGCATGAGCTTTTGGAAAAAAAACAAAGCACATTAAAAAACAGAATAAAATTTTAAAACGCTTCAATGAGTTCTCCTATTTTTGCACGACGCCGTCTTGGGTCTCAACATACAGGCTATCGATCGCCTGTACATTTTTCATGACCTTATACCGTTTTATTTGTTCATCCAACCACGCAGAGAATTTTGCTGTCTGGCGCAAAGAAAACACGTCCGCTTTAACTTGTTCACGAACTTCGTCGAACTGTTTTTGCCGCTGCACACGCTTTTGTTCGACCCGGAATAGATGATAACCATCTAAAAGCTTAATAGGACCTACGACTTCACCAACGCGCGATTTAAATAATTTACCAAGCTCGCTGTTCACATCGGGTTCAAGCCAGCCATAGTTTCCGCCGTACGCCGCATCTGAGCTCATAGAGAATTTTTTAATAAGTTCCGAAAACTTTTGGGACTTCGATAATTTCTTAACTATCTCGGCCTGATTTTCATCCAACACCAAAACATGAGACAGTTGTAGTGCCTCTTTCTGCTGGTACCGGTCTTTGTTGTTAGCATAAAACGATTGCAGCTCTTCCGTGGTGGGAACAGCAATGTTTTGGTTCATTTGGGCGAAAGCTTTTTTTCGCTTTAAACTAAGCTCGACTTGTTTTTTCCATTGGGAGTAGGCCATGGACTCTTCAGATAAGGTTGTTCTAAAAGTTTTATCATCAGGATAGCCGCTTTGATAAATTTTTAATTCCTTTTCTAATTCTTCGGGCGATAGAGTTAGGTTTTGATCTTTGAACCAAAGTTGAATTAAGGATTCGACCACAAAGTCAGAAATAATTTTTTCTTTAAAATTGGTGATGATAGTTGGATCTTTTGCAGAAAGAGCGTCCAAACTTTTTAATTTTCCAGCCAATGCCCTAGAAAACTCTTGAGTTGTCATGCGCAGCGGACCAACCGCAACGATAGTTTTATTCAGCACCCGGTTTGAGAAAAAATCACAACCAGACAATGAAAGACAAAGTCCAAAAAGAAAAAGCCCCAGAAAACTAGGGCTTTTTAGCAGTCGACCTTTTAGAAAAAATTTATTCAACCAACTTCGAGTTAACATTTATTTGGTACTGCTTTTTAGTTTTGTTAAAGAATTCATCAAAGGCAGCTTTTCGTTTTTCATCAAAAACAGCCATTCTAATTTCACGCTTAGTGGCCTCTTCATAACTACGGCGGCCCGTTAATTTCAAAATATGAAAACCAAACGGTGTTGCCACAAGTCCCTGAGTAATTTCTCCAACCTTAAGTGCGGCGGCGGTGTCATAGTAAGTTGGAATTAAAGTAATCCGAGATTGCCAGCCCACGTCGCCACCAAGATTTTTCGTGGTGGTATCGTCTGAGTATAGGCGAACAAGCTCTTCAAAAGGTCTTTTCGACTTTTTAACTTCCACTAGAATCTCATCGGCACGCTTTTTAGCCTCGGCCCGCTGTGCTTCGGTGGCTCCGGGTTTAACTTCAATTAAAATATCAGACAATCGAATTTGCGGATTTTTAGTATACCAGGCTTTCATTTCAGCCTCAGAAACTGAGTTTTCTTGAACTTTTTTTCCGAGTTCTTTTTCTAGCAAGGCTTTATACATTTCTTGATTGATGCGATCTTGAACAAGGGGGTCTTTCTCCAAACCACGCTTGCGGGCCTCTTGCACGCCAACTTCATAGCGAACCATGTCTTCTAAAAAAACTTTTCTTGAGGGTGGTCCAACTAAAACTTGCGAAGTGACTTCTTTATATTTTTTATTGAACTCATCTAAAGTAATTTTTTTGTTACCAATGGTAGCAACGACCTGAGATCCGTTTTGTGCATAGGCAATCGAAGTCGTAAAAATTAAGATGGAAAGAAACAGTTTCATAGCAAGCAATCCTTTGTTGTATGATCAAATTAAAGTCTTGGACTGCTTAATGTTACAGTCGCGTAAGCTTAGGAGCCAAACATTTTAAAGGCTTGCTGTCGCGCAGCAAAGAGTTGATTCTTAAGCGTTTTTGCTAATTCTTCGGATCTGGGGTCATGCTCTTTGGTTACAAAATCGAAAGCCCGGCTCCAAATGATATTAATTTTTGCAAAAGGTTTTGGTAAATAGGTCTGATTCCAGGCCCGCGGAAAATGCCATGAGCGATCACAATGAACTCCCCCAGCATAAATGGGAGATTTTAGTAATCGTGATAATTCAAATACTCCAGGCTTAATTTCATAAATTGGCCCCTTCGGGCCATCGACCGCGACACTTGAGTTCGCGCCTTTTCGGCACAAAGAAATTAACCCTTTCAAGGCCGAAACTCCGCCACGAGTTGACGACCCCCTAGAGACAGATCCACCCAACAAGCGCACGACGGCCGTCATAATTTCACCGTCTTTACTTGTTGAAATCATGGTCGCAATTTTATAGTGACTAATCAAGAGAACTAAAGCCAGCTCATCTTGATGAAAATGAGCAAAAATAACTGGGATTTTTTTTTCAAGATCGCTTTTTAGGTCTGCGGTCTCGGTGATTCGGATTCTCCACGTTAAAGAAAGCGTGCGAAAAATAATCCAGATTAAAAAACCAAGCACAGCTCCGCGAAATTTATTTATTTTAGATTCAAAGTTAGTGATGCAGCACCTTTTTAAATTCAGCAATGAGTTGCGGAACGATTTCAAAGGCGTCACCGACTAAGCCATACGTTGCTTTTTGAAAAATAGGAGCGCTTGGATCGCTGTTAATAGCCACGATAACTTTGCTACCACTCATCCCAGCTAAATGCTGGATGGCGCCCGAAACTCCAACAGCAATATACAAAGTAGGCGCGACGGTTTTTCCTGTTTGACCAACTTGCATAGAATGCCCAACCCAACCAGCATCAACAACCGCGCGCGAAGCGCCAACTGTTGCGCCAAGAACGTCGGCCAAGTCATGAATCATTTTAAAATTACCGGCCTCTTTTAATCCGCGGCCGCCCGAAACTACAATATTTGCCTCAGTTAAATCAAGTTTTTCAGAAGTGCCCTTAACAACACTTTTGATTAGTGTTTTTAGGCTCGGCTTAGCAAAAGGTAATTCTGTAACAGCTGCTGTTTTTGATGAATCAGCCGCCGCTACGGGCAGCTGATTAGCGCGCATAAGAATAATTTTTAGCGCCGCATTTTCAAATGTCGCAGTGGCAAAACATTTCGCCGAATAAAATGGTTTTTTTACCTTTACGTCGTTGCCAGATATAGTAAGCTCGATCCCGTCAGAAACTAAGCCTGCTTTATGTTTTGCGGCCACACGCGGAAACAAATCTTTGCCTGTTGACGACGAAGACGCCAATACAATGGTTGCTCCGGATTTTGCGATAGCTTCAGACGTAATTTGTAAAAAAGCTTCGGGATTGTAATTTACAAAAGACTCATCTTTACTGAAAAAAACGTCGTTAGCGCCATGGTGTCCAGCTTCTGCCGCAGCAGCTTGACCCGAGGGATCCAAAAGTAATGCGCTGACATGATTTCCTGATTTCGCAGCAAACTGCAAAAGCTCTTGCGAGCTGCGTTTAATTTTTCCGTTAAGAACTTCAGCAAAAACTAAAATTGTAGACACAAGACACCTCGTTTTAAAAAATTAAATAACTTTCGAATCATTTCGCAAGGCTTGAACCAGCTGACTGGCCTGAGACGCCGCATCGCCAGTGATCAATTTCACTGGTGGCTTCTCGGGCGGTAAAGAAAAATCCGAATATTTCACTTTTAACTCAGTTGGCGCGATTCCAAGCGAAGAAAACTCGATCTCTTTAATAACTTTTTTCTTTGCCTTCATAATTCCGGGTAAACTTGCGTAGCGGGGCATGTTTAAACCCTTGTTTGCTGCGATAAGTGCGGGGGACATCAGCTGAAGGATTTCTTTAGTACCCCCATCAGCATCACGCTCGACCGAAAAAGATTCAGCTGTTGCTTCAAACTTTGAAACAACTGTGGCATGCGGAATATTTAAAAACTCGGCCACCATTTGTGGAACTGAAGATTGATTCGCATCAATGGCAACCTTACCAGCCAACACCAGATGAGCCGGCCCCTCGGACTGAATGACTTTTGCCAGCGCCTGAGCCGTTGAAATCGCATCAAGGTTTTCGGTCGTATTAATTGCGATAGCTTCGTCAGCACCCATCGCAAGTGCTGTGCGTAAAGCATCGATTGTGCGAGATTTTGGACCCACAGTTAAGACCCAAACCTGAGCCGTTGGATTTTTTTCTTTAAATTTAACACCCTCTTCGATCGCAAACTCATCATACGGGTTTACGACCCACTTGATGCCTGAAGTGTCGATACCAGACTGGTCAGGCAGAATCTTAATTTTTGTTTCCGTGTCGGGAACTTGTTTTAAGCAAACAAAAACCTTCATAAATACCACCTTGCCTATGCTCCTAGGTTCTAGCCTAAGTGCCTGAAAACAGAAATAGATTTTAGACATAACATGACGCAAAATAAGCGGCTTCAAATGACTTTTGCAGCATCAGTAGGTAACTTGATTGGTGAACACATATCGATAAAACAAAAAACACTGAAGGATTTCAATATGCTAGATTTTCTGAAATCAACCGTAGGCAAGAAGTATATTATGGGACTTACGGGTTTGATCTGGATGGGTTTCGTCCTGACCCACATGGCCGGAAACATGCTAATTTTTGTAGATGGCGACACGTATAATTCTTATGGACACGCGATTGTTTCCAATAAAATTTTGCTGTACTCGGCAGAGTCCGTTTTACTTTTAGCGTTGATCACACACGTGACGACAGCCATCTTACTAACATTAAAAAATCGATCGGCGCGGGACTCGCGGTATGCAATGAAGGCCAGCGGTGAAAAAAGCGCGCGTTTTGCTTCTCGCACGATGGCGGTTCAAGGCTCGGCAGTTTTAGCATTTATTATTTTGCACTTAATAACTTTTAAGTATGGAACTTACTATGAAACCACCGTTCATGGTGTGGTGATGCGAGATTTAAATAAGTTGGTCTTTGAAGTTTTTCGCCAGCCCGGCTACGTCGCTTGGTACATCGTTAGCTTAGTGTTGTTGCTATTTCATTTAAGCCACGGAGCCGCCTCGGTTTTTCAATCCTTCGGAATTTTGGAAAGAAAAATGCAGTCGGGAATTAAAAAGTTGGCTTGGGGCTATGCCATTGTTGTCGTCTCAGGATTTTTATCTCAGCCTATTTACGCTTATCTTTATAAACATTAAATCGAGGATCCTATGTCAGTTAAATTAGACAGCAAAATTCCGAGTGGCCCGATCGAAACAAAGTGGACCGATCACAAGTTTCACATGAAACTTGTCAGCCCTGCAAATAAGCGAAAGCATACCGTGATTGTTGTTGGAACGGGTCTTGCGGGCGCAGGCGCGGCGGCTTCACTTGGCGAGCTTGGATACAAGGTAAAATCTTTTTGCGTCCAAGATTCCGCGCGGCGGGCTCACTCCGTTGCTGCTCAAGGCGGAATAAATGCGGCGAAAAATTATCAAAATGATGGCGACTCTGTGCAAAGATTATTTTACGACACTGTTAAGGGCGGAGATTTTCGCGCGCGTGAAGCCAACGTTTACCGATTGGCCGAAGTTTCGTTAAATATTATTGATCAGGCAGTGGCCCAAGGCGTGCCACTGGCGCGCGAATACAGTGGTTTGCTTTCAAACCGCTCTTTTGGCGGGGCCCAAGTATCAAGAACTTTTTATGCGCGCGGACAAACGGGTCAGCAACTTTTATTAGGCGCGTATTCCTCTATGATGAGACAAGTTGATTTAGGAACAGTCGAACTAAATACACGCCGAGAAATGTTAGATCTAGTCGTTATCGACGGAAAAGCACGCGGGATTATCGTTAGAAATTTATTAACCGGAGAAATTGAATCACACCTGGCTGACTGTGTGGTACTGGCTTCCGGTGGATATTCGAATGTATTCTATTTATCAACGAACGCTATGGCGTGTGCGGTAACTGCCTCATGGAAAGCGCATAAGCGTGGCGCCTATATGGCCAATCCTTGCTACACCCAAATTCATCCAACATGTATTCCTGTTCACGGAGAAAACCAGTCAAAGCTTACACTGATGTCTGAATCTCTTCGAAACGACGGGCGTATTTGGGTGCCAGCGAAAAAAGGCGATAAGCGGCCACCGGCTGAAATTTCAGAGTCTGAACGCGACTATTTCCTTGAGCGCATTTACCCAAGCTTTGGAAACCTAGCGCCGCGGGATGTGGCCTCCCGCCAAGCGAAATACCGCGTCGATGATGGCCATGGTGCACGCGGCGAAGAAGCCGTTTACCTTGATTTTCGCGACAGCATCAAGCGACTTGGCGAGGATAAAATTTCTGAGCGCTACGGAAATCTATTTCAAATGTATGATAAAATTACGGGTGAAAATCCCTATAAAAATCCAATGCGAATTTATCCAGCCCCGCACTACACAATGGGCGGCCTATGGGTAGATTATAATTTAATGAGCACGATCCCCGGCTTGTTCGTTGCCGGTGAAGCTAATTTTTCAGACCACGGGGCTAACCGCTTAGGTGCTTCAGCCTTGATGCAGGGATTAGCCGATGGTTATTTTGTACTTCCGTATACAGTTGGCGATTACATTGCCAACACCAAGCTTGCAAGTGTCACGACGTCGCATGATGCATTTAAAGCGGGTGAAAATAATGTCCAAACGGAAATTCAGAAGCTGATGAGCGTTAAAGGCGCCCGCAGTGCTGAAAGTTTTCACAAAGAATTAGGTCGCATCATGTGGGAAAATTGCGGCATGGCTAGGAACAAAGAGGGCCTTACAGAATCAATCACTAAGATTCAAAAACTGCGCGAAGAATTTGACCATAACGTTATTATTCCGGGGGATGCTAAAGGTGTTAATCCCGAACTTGCAAAAGCAGGACGAGTCGCAGATTTTATCGAACTTGGTGAACTTATGTGCCAAGACGCCCTACAGCGTGAAGAATCTTGCGGCGGCCACTTTCGCACCGAACACCAAGTCGACGGAGAAGCCAAGCGAGATGACGATAAGTTTTGTAACGTGGCTGCCTGGGAGTGGACTGATAAATCGAAGTCGCAGGTTAAGCATACGGAAGATCTGCAGTTTGATAACGTAAAATTAGCAACACGCTCGTACAAATAAGAGGTAAAAAAATGGATGAAAAAAAACCAATTAATTTAAAGCTAAAAGTTTGGCGGCAAAGCACATCGGGCTCTGCAGGCGAATTTAAAACGTACGATGCAAAAGCGGTATCTCCGGATGCTTCATTTTTAGAAATGCTAGACTCTGTTAATGAAGAGATCATTAAAAAAAATGAAGAGCCAATTGCGTTTGATCATGATTGCCGGGAAGGTATTTGCGGCAGCTGCGGTTTTATGATCAACGGCAATGCCCATGGTCCTAAAAAAGGAACGACAATTTGCCAACTGCACATGCGAAACTTTAAAGACGGCGAACAGCTTGTGATTGAGCCCTGGCGCGCTAAAGCGTTTCCAATAATTAAAGACTTAATGTGTGATCGCGGAGCGTTTGACCGCATAATCACCGCGGGCGGATTTATTTCTGTAAATACCGGCAATGCACAAGATGCAAATAACTTACTAATACCGAAACCTGAAGCGGACGAAGCCTTTATGTCAGCGGCATGTATTGGTTGCGGAGCATGTGTAGCCTCATGTAAAAATGCTTCAGCCGCCTTATTTACCAGTGCTAAAATTTCTCATTTGGCGCATTTGCCACAAGGCCGCGTTGAACAAGATCAGCGCGCGCTGGATATGGTTGCGCAAATGGACGCCGAAGGTTTTGGCGCGTGCACAAGCACTGGCAGTTGTTCGGCAGCTTGCCCGAAAGAAATTTCTTTAATAAACATTGCAAAAATGAATCGCGAATTTCTGCGTGCCAGCATTCACCAAAAAGAAGAGGCTACGGGCGGAGACCTTGCTTAGAAGTCATTACGAGCTCTTAGTTGTCTGATTTCTTAAAAATATTTTTCGTGCTTTGCTTAACTGTGGGCGCTTTTATGTTCGGCCGCAACTACGGCGAAAAAACGTACCGTGAAACGGAAGAGTACAAAGAACTAGTTAAAGCAAAAAACCAACTAACATTTGCAAATTCTGAGTTGCAGAATGTAAAAGCAAAGTTTCAAAATATTATCGATGGCTCTGCCAATAGAAAACAAGAAGAGCTGCTGGGGCAAATTCTACAAGTTTTCGTAGCTGACCTTGGCCTTAGAGTCGCAGAAAACCAAGCCCTTTTAACAAAAGAAACTCCAGCAGTTGTAGTAAGCGGCGCAGCTCCTAAGACTGAAGTTAATGCGGAAAAACTGCGTTCGCCAACACCTACGATAGAAAAAGAAATCGCAAGGCCCCAGAAGACATTCGATTTAAAAAAATTAAAATCTTACGAATGGATTCTTACAAATTCGGCTAGCGCGGATGATGTTCATAAAAATTTGAAATATGTGGAAATTAGAAATTTAAATGATTTCTTGGCACTTGCTAAAGATGCGCCCATCCAGTCCTTTCAAAGCATTTTTGGAAGCTACCGCGGTTACATACTTGGCGTTGATGGAAAAAATTACGGTACGATGTTGATAGAAATAAGCTCGAATGCGACGGCTTTGGAAAAGCCTGAGGCCAAGGGAACTATTAAAATCTTTAAAGAAAACCGAGACACAATGAGCTCGAATTTCACAACCCACGCAATTGGAAAAATTGTTGATGGCAGCGGTTGTGTCATTCTTAATCCCGGCCAAGACAATAAGTTTTATCAGGTTTATAAAGTTAGAGATTCACAGCTGGCAGGCTACTTTTACGAAAGACTTACCAATGGAACTACAAAAACCATCGGATCTTTTGTTTTAAATCGCACAGATCAATTTTAGCTGAAACTATAATATATTTTTATTTAGCACGATGTCATTGCTAACCCGAGCGCTGCGAAAGCAATGTCTCATAATTGGACGACATCCTGATTTTCACCGTGGAATATGCACCCAACTCGACTTTCATCTCAATAAACTTCTAAAAACAGACGACAAGTTAAGGTCTAGCTTTGACTTAAACGAAAGGGTTTTTATATGAAGAAAATTGGTGATTTAATGAAAGAAATTGGTTTTAATCCTCAGGCCAGCGATTCAGTCAAAGAAGCCTTCGTGAAACATCTCATCAAACAGGCCACAGGCTTGAATGTCCAGACACCGACCGAGAAAAAAATTATTGCGGCAAATCCAGAAAAGATTTTTTTATTTAAAGCGGTAGAAAAATATTCGCTACCTGCGCAGCTTACATTTGATTTCGATGTGACTGATAATTCAAAAAAGAAAAAGACCGCGATATAAATTTAATTAATTTCTTCTATTAGAAATTTCTTTCAATCACCAAGGTGTAAGTCCAGTTTCAAAATGGTGCTAAACAATTTTGTGCTACCGGACAAAGCAAAGCGCTAATCTTTTCATCAGCAACAAAATAAAATTCTCACGGAAAGGGAATCACCATGAAACTCATTGGACGAGTTCTACAAAGCTTTGCGCTTTCAACACTATTTTTACCTCTGGTGGCTGCGGCTGCAAATGTAGAAGCGGTTCCCGGAGAATATATTGTACGTTTAAAGCAAAATCGCTTAAGCACACAATCAGTTCAGCAACTATCACAAGCCTTAGGCGCTTATATTAAATCAGTCATTCCGTCACAAAACATCGTTGTGGTGAAGCGTCCGGTATTTGAATTATCAAAATCAGCAGTTAAAACATTATCACAAAACGATTTAGTTGATATTGCTGAGCCAAATTACATCTACCACATGAGTCGTACACCCAATGATCCATCGCTAATACAATTATGGGGCATGAAAAACACAGGACAAAAAGACTCATCCGGTGCAATTGGAGTCGTTGGTGTTGATATCGACATGGAAAAAGCTTGGGATGTTGAAACGGGTTCGAAAAAAATGATTGTTGCCGTAATTGATACGGGTGTTGATTTCGATCATCCAGATTTGAAAGATAATTTATGGACTAACGAAATCGAGGCCAACGGAAAACCTGGCATTGATGACGATAATAATGGAGTCATCGACGACATTCATGGATATAACGCAATTACTGGCGACGGAAATGCAAAAGACGACCAAGGCCACGGATCACACTGCTCGGGAACAATCGGAGCTAAAGGCAATGATGGTAAAGGAATTGTGGGAGTCAATTGGGATACGCAAATCATGGCTGTTAAATTTCTTGATGCCAATGGATCAGGATCTTTAGAAAATGCGCTAAAAGCTATCGACTACGCTACAAAAATGGGAGCTAAAGTCATGAGTAATTCATGGGGTGGCGGCGGTTTTTCACAAACATTAATGGATGCCATTAAGCGGTCCAACGATGCAGGCGCTATCTTCTTAGCTGCTGCAGGAAACGAAGCAAGTAATAATGATGTAGTTGATACGTATCCAGCAAACTACGATGTTCCAAACGTCGTTTCGGTTGCCGCAATCAATAACAAGGGTGAAAAAGCAGATTTTTCAAATTACGGAAAACGCACAGTTCACTTAGGTGCTCCGGGCGTGAATGTTTACTCATCAACTGGCGGAGCTTACGATTCATGGTCAGGAACTTCGATGGCAACACCGCATGTTTCTGGAGTTGCAGCCCTGGTTTGGTCGCACGAGCCAAATATGACGGCGTTAGAAGTAAAACAAAGACTAATCGCGACAGTTCGTCCGCTTGCAAGTTTACGCGGTAAAACTAAAACCGGTGGTTTAGTTAACGCCTACAATGCATTAACAAATACAGTCGCACCGCAAGATCCAAATGATCCAGCAAATTGGAAAACTCAACCGTTAGCATTTGCCTCTGCAAGCCCCTACTTAAAAAATGCAAACGAGACTTACAACATTAAAGTTGATGGCGCGAAAGAATTTGCTGTTTATTTTGAAAAGTTCGACACAGAAAGTCAGTACGACACGGTACAAATTTACGATGCTAAGGGCACATTGGTTCAAACACTAAGTGGAAGCAATGATGATTTTATCTCGGCAACTGTAACAGGAAATGCGATGAAGATTGTTTTTAAATCAGATGCTTCAGTTGAAAAAATGGGTTGGAAAATTACAAAAGCTGCGTACAGATAAATAGTTAATTAATTCGCTTTAAAAATTCAGCCAGCTTGAGATTTACAAAATCAGGAAAATCAAGTTGGCTGCAATGTGATCCGTACGGAATTTTCATGAGCTCGGATTTTGGAATTAAGTTATGCATTTCTTGCTGATACTCAGGCGGAGTCAGCAAGTCTTTATCACCCGCAAGAATTAAAGTCGGACACAGGATCGTTGGTAAAATATCGCGGCCATCAAAACTAAGTAACGAATCGAACAACTCAAAAAATATCGGCAACTCTAAGCGCGAAACACCTCTGCCGTACATTTCAATATCTTTATACTGAGTTAATCGAATGTTAAAGCCGCCCGCTAAGGCCGCTAACTGAAAGGCAATCGGGTTATCGATCATGCCGCGCCATAAGGTATTCCAAAGATCTGGCGATTTCGAGTGTTGGGTGCGAATAAAGTTAAACAAAGGCTCGGCAAAATCTAAACCGAAAAGTTTTTTTAGCGGATTTCGCGCGAAACCATTAATGAAGGTTGCGGATTTAATAATTTCTGGAAATTGCTGCCAGGTTTTAATGATATACGGAACTCCATAACTGTGTCCGATAAGGTGTGCTTTTTTAATTTCTAAATGTTGCAACAAACAGGAAAGATCTTTTGCCAAGTCCTCAAGCTTGAGATAGTCAAAGCCAACAACAGGAGCGCTTTTATGATGGCCGCGAATATCAAATAAAATAACTTGATGAGTTTTAGAGAAATGTTCCACTTGATAATGCCAATGGTTCATCAAGCAGGCGATGCCGTAAATAAACACCATGGGTTCGCCTTTGCCGCGAACCTCATAATATATGGGTGTGCCATCAAAGGAATTAAATGTTCCAACTTTTTTTTCAATAAATACCGTTTGTTCGCTCATTTTATCATACTCAGTTCAATAATTGTTGAGTTTACTTTTAATCGATCTCCATCTTTTATCGGATGTTGGTCAAAAGAGTTAGAGTTAATTGTGGCGCGCTCGCCGCACAAGTTTTCTACATAGCAACGATCAGCCACTTGAAAAAAGCGGGCGACTTGGGGTGGGCACGAGGGATCCACTAAATGAATATCCAAGCTTCCATGCCCCAGTATGCGGGGTCCATAGCTAAGAGTCGAAAACTGTTCGTACTGTGGGCCCTGCACAAAGGCTAGGCTAATTGGGTTCAGAAAGAAAAGGAAATCGGTTTGCTTTGGGTGCCCTGGGTTTTCCTTCAGCCAATCAACTAAATTAGTATCCCAAGCCTCAATCCCCAGACTCGTTTTTTCGACGACCTTAAAGCCCGTTTGACCCAAGTGAAAAACCAGTCCCAGAAGCAGCGATACACGAGCCATTTCCACAGAACCAACCCGCGCCAAGGCAGGAGCTAAGCATTCGAAATTCCAAGCATTTTTATTATCAGAATCGACCACGCCATGCTGCGGAGCCATCATCTGATCGCCGATGTCTAGTTGTTCAGTCTTACGACCTATAAGCAGTCCTTTTTGTAAGGTGATTCGCTTACCTTTTTGTGGTCCATCCAGAACCTCGATTTGCAGTCTCATACGAATATATTACGAGCGCCAAACAGGCCTTGTCCACTAGTAGCTAAGATGTTAGACCTACTAAACATTTTAAAGTCATCCTTGCTCCGCCAATTGAGGTTGGGGCTTTAACCGAAAGGAAATTTATGGATCTTAAGACCGATCTTAAGCGCCCGTATGAAGTTATCGTTATCGTTCATCCGGACATGTCAGTAGACGAGCAAAAAGAGCTCTTCAAAAAAAACAAAGCAACCATTGCAAACTATAAAGGCTCGATCCACTCGTTAGAAACTTGGGGAAAACGAACTTTAGCAACGCCAATTGGTAAGCTAAAAAAAGCCATTTACTTTCACTCAGTTTTTGAAGCTGGCCCACAAGCCGTGACAGAGCTTGAGCGTACAATGCGCATCAACGACAAAGTTTTACGCTTTATGCACACAAAGTTAGATGAGCGCGTATCACCCTTGAAACATATCGAAGCCTTCAAAAAAGGTTTACAAGATTCAGCAGCGCGCGAAAAAGAGCGTGAAGCTAAATCTGCGTTACGAAAGCAAGCAGCAATGCATGCCCGCTCTGAGCGCTACGAAAAAGACGACAACTAATTATTTAAATTGAAAGACGGTTCTTTTGGTCAGTTACATCGATAAAGATAATCAGAAAAAAGTTTGGCTTCTAGCGCTAACAAGCGTTGTAATGTCGATGTTTTTTTCTTTTTTAGGTGCGCCATTTTTGCGAGCCCTTTCGGTGACAGCAAAATCAAAAGTATTTTGGTCTGCAGGCCTACTGTTAACAGTTGCGCTGATGATGACGGGATTAACGCTGACAGCAGTTTATATTGGTGCAATCTGGATGACTCTAGGCACCTATAGTGAACTTGAAAAACGCGGAATCAACTGGCGATACGCAGGTCTTGCGTCTTTAGCCATGGGTTTATTATCTGCAACAATAATGTATCAACTAGTGACGAAGTATTTAAACGGACAAAATTTACTGGCAGAGCTGTTACAGCCCTTGCAAGAAACTATGAACAAAGCATTTCCAGACACACCAACTGAAATCTCGGTGTTAACTGGATATGTTCCCGGTATATTTACAGCAACGCTATTTATCGCCTTAGCCATGGGCTTTATGCTAGAAGCCAAAGTTAACAAACTATTTCAAATTCGCCACGCCAGAGTAGCTTCCGGTTTAAAATGGTTAGAATTTCGCCTGCCTGATCTATTTATATGGATTTCTTTGTTTGCAGCGCTTTTCAGTTTAGTTAACTTGGGTCAAGATCTTTTGCAAAAAATTAGCATCAATGTCGTCATCGTTTCTGCGGTCGCTTTTTTCTTTCAAGGATTAGTGGTTGTAGAATTTATGACACGGGCTTTTCGACTGGGACCTGTTTCAAGAATGATTTTATATGTTTTAGTTATTTTACAATTAACTCCGGCAGTTATTCTAATTGGTTTAATTGATTATTGGGTTGATTTTAGAAAACGGTTACGAAAAAAAATAAAAGCAAATTAATTTACAAGTGAGGATATTATGAAAGTTATATTACAAAAAGATGTTAAAGATTTAGGAAAAGTGGGCGATTTAGTAAATGTATCTTTGGGCTTTGCTAGAAACTTATTGTTTCCACGCAAGCTGGCTGTAGAAGCCACTGAAACCAAAGTAAATGAATACAATCATTTAAAGCGCGTTGCTGAATCAAAAAAGAAAAAAGCTTTGGGCGAGCGCCAAGAGTTTTTAAACAAAGTTAAAGGCACAACAGTAACGTTTAAGTTAAACGCTGGTGACAACGATAAACTTTTCGGAACTGTGACAACAGCAGACATTTCTAAGCAATTAGAAAAATCGGGTTTTTCTGTTGATCGCCGTGATATTCATCTTGAAGAGCCAATCAAGGTACTAGGAACACATAAAGCAACTATTCGCTATGCTGACAATTTAGAAGCGGCAATCCAAATAGCTGTCGAGCGCGCTTAGGCTTAAAAAGACTTAAATAACGAAGCAAATTTGACAAAATTTTGCGAATAAAGGACTCTAGCCAGGGTCCTTTATTTTTTTGGAGACGACATGAAAACTATTTTTTTATTTCTTGCTGCAGCTATTACTTTAACGGCCGAAGCGCGCATTACCGACGGCCAAGTTAAAACAAAAATCGCGGATAATAAGATTGAGCTTACTTTAAATTCAGGATTTCATTTCAATCAAGAATCGCCGGTCAGCGCTAAATTCGACGAGCGTAGTGAGGCCGTAAAGCCCTCTGCCAAAACCGAACAACAATTGGTATTTACAGCGCCAGCAGGAAGTAAAAAAGTAAAACTAAGTTATTATGTGTGTGATGATAAAAAAACCGCGTGTGAACAGCACCAAGGCGAAGTTGGCATAAGTGGCGACAAGAACGTTGGTGCACTTAAAGCAAATCCAGTTTCGGAAAAACCGCAGCTGGCTAATATGGCCAAACCTGAGCCACATTCTAAACCGAAATTACTTTTATTTTCGGCTCCGTGGTGTCCAGCATGCCTTCGCATGCAAACAGAAACGTACAATCAAAAAAATGTAGAAGTTGAATTACAAAAATTAGACACACAAAAAATTAATATCGATTTGCCAGAAAATTCTGAAATAGCTGACTCTTATCATGTTAAAGCTATCCCAACTATTATTTTACTTAATAAAGAAGGCGAAGAAATTAGTCGTTGGTTGGACTATCAATCCGCAAATCTTTTTGCTAGCGAACTGCGCGACAGCTTAAAAACTTCCGTATCGCTTGAAACGTTACGGAAGAAAGCTAGCGCCGGCGATAAAAAATCCGTTTCTAGATTGGGCATGCAAGCCTACAATTCCATGGACTGCGCGGAAGCCATCTTATGGTTTAGTAAATCAAAAAGTGTTGTCGATAAAAACTATTTGCTAGCTAGCGAAATTGCGTGTGCTGAAGAGAAACCACAGGACGATGAAAAAAACAAGGACGCCTATCTTGGAACTTTGCAAAAATCTTCTGAGAAAACGTCTTCGCCGATTGACCGTATTCGTTGGCAAGCCGACTTACTTGAAAAAATGAAAGAGAACAAATCAGGCCCAGAGTTTCTGGCTAAAAAAGCAGAAGTTACGTTGGCAGAAATTGATTCCTTACTGAAAAAACCTGCCCAGCTTGATTCGTTATTTAAGCAAAGCACCTTTGGCGATGCGGGCGGATACGAAGTTGAAGAGCTTAACCTTATGCGAGTAAAACTTTATGATATCATGGATCGCGCCGAAAAAAAGAAGGCAGCACAAAATCAAATTGCAGCATTAATTGCAAAACGAAAACTTTCAGTGGCTAGGTCTGGCGAAATGCTTTTAGCAATAGCTTATTTAAAAGAGGCCGAAGAAAAACAGAACGTCGAAAAACTGTATCAAGAGTTACTTGAAAAATTTCCAAACACGTATGTCTATCATGATAAACACGCGAAATATTTACTAACGCAAAAAAATTATGAAAAAGCGCTAGTTGAATCCAACATAGCTTTGAAATTTCCCGAGGGAAATGAACCCCAATTGTTATTGTCTAAGGCAAAGATATTAAAAGAAATGAAAAACAAAACAGAGGCGTTAAGTGTTTTGACGGCGATGCAAAAGCTAGACAATATCAACCATAAAAAATATAAAAAAGTGGTTGCTCAGGCGGAAAATTTGAAAAAAGAGTTAGCTACTGACCGCGCTCGGGACTAATGCCATAAAAGACTTCGTCTAAGTAAATCAGCAAGCATTCGCGCAGGTCTTCAACGGTCATATCTTTGGGATCAACTTCTAAAGCGCGAATGGCTGCGAACAGCTCAGTTTCCATGGTGCTAATGTTGATATTTGTATGCTCTGCAAAATGCTCTAGAACTCTTGCCATGGCTCGCCTCCTGCTTGCTTTGGTTAATCGAAAATGTGCTCAACGTTGAGATGGCCTTCCTAGCAACCGCAACTTCGTTTGTTGAATTATGACAACCTTAATTAATCAAATGGTTAAACCCCTTACAATAACTAAACCGTGCAACTGACAACTTTAGGCTTAATGTCTAGCCTAGCTACAGCGGTTTCCAGAGCCCGTCACTATATCGCATATAATGCGGTATTCAGAGCGGTCCTATTTTTGAAAGACCTACCGGGGTAAACATAGGATGTAGGTGGATCATGGGAGCTTTAATAAAATCAGGTAAATCAATAGTTGTTCTATTGGCGTTTGTTACCGTTGCGGCCTTCAGCCAATCTTCCAAAGCCGAGGTATGGGCCGTGGAAAACCAATGGTCTGACGAGTGGGAGCAAAAGTACAAAGATTGGATACAAACAACTCCTGATTCGAAATTTTTCTCGAACCCCGCAAAAGCTGATGGCACTCCGAACCCCTATTACGGAATCCGCGTCGATTGCGCGGACTTAGTATATTCCCTTCGAATAATTTTTTCTTTCGAGAATAAGCTACCATTTGCCATGCATAATCCGGCAAACTTAAATGGATCACTAATTACCAACAGCATCAAGCGCTACGACAAACTACCAGAGGGTGCAGAACGTTTGAAAGTGTTTTTAACTTGGATTTATGATATCGTTGGATCGCATACAATTCAGAACGATACCTATCCGGTGGCGTTTAAAGACATCGGCCCAGGTGTTGTAATTGTAACGACAACAAAAAATCATCACTCGTGGACCATTCGAAAAATTTCTAAATCAGGTAATCCCACATTAATTTTTAATTCGACTGTTTTTCGAAATAGCGGCTTTGATGTTCAAGAGCGCCAAAGCTGGCCCAATCCTTACTGGGTATTTGAGCCCGAAATTGATCCAGCAGATGAAACAAAAAGTATTCCGGTTTATGTACCTGGTAGCTACGCAGGATTTCGCTACTGGAAACCAATTGACCAAATGAAAACTCCTGCAGCGACACTTGCAAAATACAGCGACGAGCAGTTCACCGTAGGAATTGGTAAATGGAAGACCGCAGCCGTCAAAGCTTTATCAACAGTACCAGAAACGATTGATCAAACTGTTTTACGACTTTTAAAAGATGCCTGTTCTGATTTAAATCAGCGCGTGCAAGCTGTTGCGGATGCTGAACAATATAAAACAGACTTGGCCCAAGCCATTGCTGGCGGCGCCACCGCTGCTGATAATTCTTATGTCCAGGATATTGAACAAGATAAAAATCGTCCATCAGATTTGCGCTGTATGATTGCTAAAAGTTTCGATCAGTTTTCAACGCCAAGTCGCGATCGTCGATTTTTAGATGCGTTGGTTTTAGCACGCGCTTATTTTCAAGCCGGAATCAAAAAAGGTGGAGAAAAATCATTTAATCCAGAAAATCTTAGAACATACAAAACGATCTTTCCATTCATTGGTAAGTCAGCAGCAGAAGAGGCGGCTTTAGATAACACAGCCAAAGCCGCAAGAAATTTTTGCTCGGTAAAACTTAATACGCAGCTAGGATTTATAAGTTTAGCCGAAGTAAAGCGAAGATCTTTCAAGGGCCACATGTCTTCCAATCCAAATGATTCAATGGCGGGTCGTTTCGGATTCTCAAAAACGGCTGGAGATCTTGCTGAATCATGCCCAGCATATGATTTGGGGCCATCAACAGTTGATTTAGATAATGCGGAAGCTGAAGCTAACAAAGAAGTCTCGGCCGCATTTCAAAACCTATGAAACTTAGCCGAGGCGAAAAGCTTTTCTTTATTTTTTGTATCGTAGCTGTCGGCGCTTATTTCGTAAAAGTTAAAAATGACGAGACCAATAGATTATCCACTAAGGTGGAAACCCCCACATCATTTTCAGTACCAGCGCAAAACGAAACCGTTATTCACCATGATGATCAACTGGATAAACAAAAAAGAACCGCGCGCGAGCAGGAACTTAAAAAATGCGGGGATTTTTTATCTGAAAGCAGCGCCGAAAATTTAGAATCAACGATGGCGATAATTAAAGAAAAGTTTAAACTTTCCGAAAGACTAATAATTACCGAATATCAGTTGTTAGGTAATCAGAACGAACAAATCGTCGTCCAAAAACTTCCAGCGGAAAGTTTGGCCAACCAAATCCGAGTCCTAAAAACGGCCTCGGATGGATTTCCAGATCGAATAAAAAATTTTCCAAACTCGACCGGATCCTTAGAAGATCGCCTTACGGGCGCGCTACAATTAGGAAGCTTGCAACAGACAATCGATAAATATGAAGCCTATGGTGTAAAAGGTGTAAAGCTTGTGATTGAAAAATCAGAAAACAAAATCCAGAAATTAAATTTCTTGAGGGGTCGCAATCAACTTATTTGCGAAGACCTTATCTGCACATGCCAGAATAATTAAGAATTTGCACCCGGAGCAAAATTTCGTGGTTTACCTGGCATCGGCGGTGGCGCTTGTGGTGGTGGCAGTGGAGACACCGCACCTGCATCAGCATCACGGAAGCGATTGTACTTCGCATCGAACTGTAATTTGACCGTACCGGTAGGTCCATTTCGTTGTTTACCAATAATAATTTCAGCATGCCCGGCTTTATCGGCGTCGTCTTTATCGTAGTAGTCATCGCGGTAAAGCATCATGATAACGTCGGCATCTTGCTCGATCGATCCGGACTCACGAAGATCCGAAAGCATTGGTCTACGATCAGATCGACCTTCAACTCCCCGGTTTAACTGCGCCAGCGCAATAACCGGAATTTTCATTTCTTTCGCGATGGCCTTAAGGCCTTTAGAAATTTCTGAAACCGCGCGCTCGCGAGATTCTACTTTCATTTTCAAATCCATCAACTGAAGGTAGTCGATCATAATACAATCTAAGCCATGGGTTGCTTTTAGCCGGCGACAACGCGCTCGAATCTCGAAGGGTGAAATTCCAGAAGTATCATCGATAAATAACGGTGCCTCGCTGATAGCTCCAGCGGACTGAATCAGCTTCGGCCACGACGAGTCCTGAATGCGACCGTTTCGAATTTCTCCCATGTTGATTTTAGCTTCCGAAGCCAGAAGACGCATCATTACGGACTCTTTACCCATCTCGACAGAAAAATAGGCCACCGTCTTTTTAGCGCGAATTGCCATATGGGCGGCGATATTTAAGCTCAGCGCCGTTTTTCCCATGGATGGACGGGCCGCGATTATAATAAGTTCCCCGGCGTGTAAGCCTGAGGTTATCCGATCTAATTCAACGAAGCCCGTCGGTACACCCGTAACGTCGGCTTTTCGCTTGTAAAGATCTTCAATTTTTTCAACAGCTGATTTCACGATGTCCATCGAGCCCACTAAGCCCGAGGAAATATTCTGCTCACCGACTTTTAAGATTTCACTTTCAGCAAAATCAATCAGGGACTGCACATCGGCGTAATCAGTACCGTAGGATTTATCTATTAAATTTGAAGATGTCGAAATTAATCTGCGAAGTAGGGACTTTTCCCGAATTATCTTCGCATGGGAGTCGATGTTGGCAGCGGAAACAACTTTATCAACTAGCGTTAATAAGTATTCCGGTCCGCCAATAATGTCGAGCTCATTCTTAGATTGAAGTGAGTTGGTCACGGTGACCAAATCAACTGGCTGAGCCTTCATATGAAGATCGGATATCGTTTTATATATGGATTGATGGGAAGGCTTGTAAAAATCTGAGGAGTCAATCAGGTCAGCGACCTGATCATAGGCCTCACGCTCAAGCATGAGACCGCCAAGAACTGAGTATTCGGCCTCAAGGCTTTGAGGCGGAAGTTTCTGGCTCATCTTGTCCCCTCGTTCAGATGATTAAGATACCTTCAGAATAGACTACTGAGTTAAAGAAGTCGTAGCAGATGCAGTCATGGGTTCAACAACTTGAGCCTGAGCACCTTTTTTAGGTTTCAATTTGTAGTTGTCGATTTTCTTCTTAAGGGTGTTACGGTTGATACCTAACATGATAGCCGTTTTAACTTGGTTTCCGTTATAAGCTTTAAGAGCTAGTTCAATTAAAGGACGCTCTACTTGCTCAAGAACGATATTATAAAGACCGTTCAATTCAACTTGAGCCTCTTTTTGCTGTTGGAAAAGAACTTCTAGTTTGCTTTTCACTAATTTTTCTAAGCTGACCTGTTGAAGGTTAGCAACAAAAAGATTTTCTGAGTTGTTCAGATTCGGTGTCATGGGTTCCCTCTCGTAATTATGTTTGATTGCGGATCAGACTCCGCGAGTTGTGGATAACCAAATATACTTATGTAGCTGCAAATGCAACCTTGCTTTTGATTTATTTTGCAAAATATTTTCTGCCAACCAGCGTTCAGGCACTTGGCCGTGTGATGGGCTGTATAAAATTGTAAATTTTCTTGATAATTCATGTTGACGACAAAAATTTTCTGACCAGTCGAAGTCTTTTTCAGACGTTATTACAAATTTATATTCTGTGTTTTCATTCGAGAAATCTAGATTTTCCAGAAGAAAGCTATCTGCAGCTCCGCTATCGGGGGTCTTAACGTCAAGAATTATTTTTACACGCGAATCGACATCTTTAATTGAAAGCGAACCACTTGTTTCTAATGAAACGATGTGCCCCAGATCGCATAAAGTGTTGATAAGTATGTGGACTTCTTTTTGAAGTAGAGGCTCGCCGCCCGTAATACAAATATATTTCGCGCCGTAATCTGCAACGACCTGCAAAATTTTTTCAAGGGGCCAAAACTTCCCCTCGTGGTAGGCATATTTTGTATCACAGTAGGTACAACGTAAATTGCATGCGGTAGTACGTATAAACACTGTGGGGTTTCCCGCGTACGAACTTTCTCCCTGAATGGAGTAAAAAATTTCATTAATTTTTATCATCGAGAAGGGTTTTTTGCCCTTAGCACGGACCATTGTCAAGACAGCCACAGGTTTTGTTAGATTTTACATGAATCTGGACCTGACTCGACCCTAGGGTTTTTGCACGTCAGCATAAGGCCTATTACATTTAAAGGATGAGCCCCTTCTTTAAAAAATTTAAACATGATGTAAAAGCTATTGCCTTTCTTGGAACCGGACTTTTTTTGGCGTTGGCCTTAGCAAGCTACAATTCCAAAGATCCCTCTTTCAACTCACTAGGACACGGATTACACACTCTTAATTATTGTGGCCTTATCGGCAGCTTCCTAGCTGACATTGTTTTTCAGGTGCTGGGCTTACCGGCGTGGCTGGCTGTAGCTGGGTTATTTCAATCGGCGTATTTAAGTTTTAAAGGCGAAAATATTGAATTAAAAAATATTCGTATTGTATGGATGGCCCTATTAGTGGCTTCGATTTCGGCGCTGGTCACAATTTACTGGGCGGACACCCGTATTTTTGACAATCAAATTTACCCCGGCGGACTACTGGGTTTGGGGCTATCGACAGGCTTAGTAAAAATTTTAAACTCTGTCGGGGCGCAAGTTCTGCTATGGACCGCTAGCAGCGTGCTTATCGTATTTTGTTTTGAAGTCAGCCTGCAAGAGCTTGTTGCTGCCGTTGCTAAAAAGGTTTCGCGCTCGGGCCAGGATATGAAAAAATTAAACGTCTTTAAAGGATGGGTTTGGCCTAAGGTTACTGAGATAAAAAATAAACTAAGTGCAAAAAAAGAAAACTCCTCGAAGCAAGAAGTTGCCAAAAAAGATGAGCCCGCGCGCGAACCGATGCTAATACCTACTCAACTAAAATTAAAACCGAACGAAGAGATTGTAGAATCTGAAGATGACGACGCGACTAGCGATGATGCTGATTCTGATGACGTCGCTGTTTCATCTTACGAGCCTGCTCCACGACGAAAAGTTGTTATGCCGGCGAAAACCACTCCACGTAAAGTAGAAAACTGGGTGATGCCGAAGTTATCTTTGTTAGAAGATCCGCCCCTAACGCGAATTAAAATTGATGAAAAAGAAATTCGTCGTAAAGCCGACATAACTTTAGAGAAACTGAAACAGTTTGATGTGAACGGCCAAATCGTAGCGGCGAAGCCTGGCCCCGCAGTTACAATGTTCGAATTTAAGCCTAACGTTGATGTCCGAGTTAATAAGGTGACAGAGTTGGCTGACGATTTGGCATTAGCTTTGTCGGCTGAATCATTACGGATTATTGCGCCCATTCCGGGCCGCGATGTTATCGGAATTGAAACGTCGAACACGCACCGAGAAACCGTGTACTTAAAAGATCTTTTGGCGGATGAAATGTTTTGGTCAGAAGACGTAAAGCTTCCGATCGCACTAGGAAAACAATCTAACGGTGAACCGCGCATCGTTGACCTTCGTAAAATGCCACATCTTTTGATTGCTGGAACTACGGGTTCAGGAAAATCAGTGTTTACAGTAGCTACGATCACAGGATTTATTTTCCGCCACTCGCCAAAGACATTGCGCTTAATTTTAGTCGACCCTAAGCAAGTCGATTTGGCCGCATTTGAAAAAATTCCCCATTTAATTATGCCGCCAATTCGCGATCCAAAAAAAGCAGTTTTTGCTTTACGCTGGGCTGTTAAAGAAATGGAAAAGCGCTATAAATCCATGAGTAAATTCGGCGCAAGAAACATCGAGCAATTTAATGAAGCTGTCGAAAAACTTTCTGCTGAGAAACTTGCTGAGCATGAAAAAATAAACGCCGAATTTGAAACTCAAGGAATTATGAAGCTTGAGCAATATTATTTTTCGTCTCAGCCCTATATCGTCATAGCTGTTGAAGAGTTTGGCGACTTAATGGCCGTGGACAAACAAAATGTTGAACAATGCGTTGTGCGGCTAGCGCAAATGGCGCGTGCCTGCGGAATTCACTTGATGCTTGCGATGCAATCGCCACGCAAAGAAGTTGTCACGGGTTTAATTAAAACGAATATTCCGGGACGTATAAGTTTTAAGGTCGCATCTAAAATGGATTCTCGAATTATTTTAGACGAGCAAGGTGCCGAGCGTTTGCTAGCTCAGGGCGATATGTTGGTCATTTCTGCAGGCACTTCAAAAGCAATACGTCATCACGGGCCTTTTTTAAAAGAATCTGAAATTAATAACGTCGCGAAATTTTGGGGCGATCAGGCTGAGCCTGAATATGATCCGATTGCAATGCGCGCGCTCGAGGGAAATTCGGGCGGCGGGGCTTCTGCGGGTAGCGGAGATTTTGATAGCTCAGATGCAGGATTTTCTGACGATGAGTACGATGAACGCTATGACGAGATTTTAGCTTGGGCTTCCGAGCAAAAAGCCATTTCAGCCTCGTTGATTCAGCGTCGATTTAAGCTAGGGTATCCCCGCGCAGCACGATTGATTGAGCTTTTTGAAAAAGAAGGCGTTGTTGGACCTGCAAATGGAAGTAAGCCGCGCGCAGTTCTAGTCGCTAATCACGCCGGATAAAATTAACTTTCTTTAACATCTGAGTCCTATTGGTTCGCAACGGAGTTGTGCGTTTCCAGCGCGATTAACAGTGAATAACCACCCGTGTTAGTTGAATTTATTTTGCGTCTTCAAAGTATTTTGTGCTGTGATTGAAAAACGAATTCAACCAGACAAAAACCAAGGAGAAAAAATGTTTAAATTATTAATCATGTCGGCAGCTTTAGTTGTCGTTGCAGGGACTGCAAATGCATACAATACGGTTTCAGAGTCAATTTTCGCTTCCCAGCAAGCACAAATTCAAGGTGTTGTAGGCACTTTTGGATTAAACTGGAAAGTGGGCGATGAAAATAATTATAAATTAAATATGGGCGGCTTTTTAAATGGAACAATGAAAATATCTGTACGTGAAATCGGAGCAGACGGTATTTGGTTAGTTCAAGATGTTGATTTAATGATTCAAAAACAAAAAATTGAAGTCTTACTTGATCCAAACACGGGCGTGATTAAGAAAATGTTGGTTGATGGCAAAGAGCAAGCTCCGCCAAAGGCTGATTACGAAGTTCTAGAACAAAAAGAAGACAAAGTAACAGTGCCAGCCGGGACTTATGATGCGATTTACATCAAAATTAAAGATAAAGCGAATAATAATGCTGTATCTGAGCAATGGGTTAATCCACGCGATATCCCTATTTCTGGAATGTTAAAGTCTTTAGCAGACAGTCAACTTGGTAAAGTGACAATTGAGCTAGTTTCGTTTAAAAAGTAAGAATGAATCTGAATATTAAATTATTTCAAAAAGCCGCAGCCCACGCTGCGGCTTTTTGTTTTTTGATGGCTGCATCTACAACGTTAGCAAAACAAAAATCAGCAGATCCCGAGCTGGAAACCGTAAAGAAAAAAGTAATTAACTTATTAATTCAACGACAGAAAAAACAAGCTCTTAGTGTACTTGGTGACTACATATCGCAAGAAGCTAATAAGGGCTCAGCGAAAGAAGCCAAAGAATTTCGAAAGACGATCGCAAAAAAATTTCTAACGAAAGAGGCGCAAGAGGCCTACGAGATGTCACTGAATCTTACGCTAGAAAACCCTAAGGAAGCTAAAAAAAATAATGAAGAATGCCTATCCAGGGATCCCGAGAATTTAGAGTGTCTCATTCAGCGAATTCGACTTCTTCATCGTGAAAAGTTGAAAAAACTAATCGAGCCTGAAGAAATGGATAAGATTAATCACTACTTTGATCCCCTCGAGATTAATTGGATCTTAAGTTCAACACAAAAAAATTCAATAGAATTCAAAAACCTTTCAATTTTTAAAAAAGACTTCGCACACCTAAGCGAGGACAAGCTGGTTTTCGCTATCCTAGAGTTGGACCGCTTGCTTGCAACAAAAAATGTGAATAAAGCCAAAGAGATGCTAACGATGATTGAGGATGCCTATTCTGACTGGCCGGATTTGATATATTTTAAAAATAAAATCGACACAGACGCTACCGAAAATAAAGCGCTGAACTCATCAGAAGCCCTAACCCAATATATAAATAGATGTAAAAGTCTGCCGAAAACCGTGGTAAGAAAATATCGTTATGATTTTGATCTTTGCGTAAGAGGAAGCCTATGAAAACTTTTATTATTATCGGAGCTTTTTTTATCATCGCATCCTGTGGCATAAAAGGCGATCCATTACCGCCGGCCGAGCTAGAGTCCGTGCAAAAACAAGAGCCCACGCCAGCTGAACCCACCGCCGCAATAACACGAAAAGTTGATCAGAAGAAATATAAAAAATGAAAATGCAAACTGAGCTTTTGTCGGGGGCTGGGAACACCTTTCACATTATCAGCGAGGAATCTCTGGCGGGAAAGATACTTGACGTAGCTACTCGTAAAAAACTTGCGAAAGCCATTTGTCTGAAAATTCCGGCAGATGGATTTATTTTTTTAAGAAAAGCACAGGCTAACTATTTGCAGTGGATGTTTTACAATAATGACGGTTCTGATGCTGAAATGTGTGGAAATGCCACAAGGTGTGTTGGTTATTATGCTAAAAATATAATGAAAGATAAATCAACCGAGTGGCATTTGCAGACGACCGCAGGCAACATTTGTATCCAAGCTATTTCTGAAACAAGCTTTCAAGTCCAGATGACTCCCATAATTGAATTGTCATCAAAGCAAGGGTTTTACTGTAATACAGGTGTTCCACATCTTGTCATTCCTATCGAAAGAATTGGCGATTATAAAAACCTTATGCAGCAGTCGCGTGATTTACGTAACGATTCCGAATTTGGCATGCACGGAACAAATGTGACATACCTTGAAAAACTTAGTTCACCAAGTTTGGTTAAAGCCGTTTCATACGAGCGCGGAGTCGAAAACTTTACTCAGGCCTGTGGCACGGGCGCCATGGCTGCGGCGTTTTACAATTTTAAGAAGCATGGGGTTATTGAAACAAATGTTGAAATGTTGGGTGGTTCGCTTATTATGAACTTGGCCAACTTACAAAAACCGATCATGACGGGGCCAGCAACGTCTTTGGGAAGCTATACATATGAAATATAATTTTAAAGGTGTAACATCCGCCCTGCTAACGCCGTTCGATCAAGGAAAAATTGATTTAAAATCATTAACAAACTTAGTTGAATACCAAATAAAAAACGGAATTAATGGATTCGTTGTAAATGGCACCACAGCGGAAAGTCCCACTCTTCTTTGGGCCGAAGTTGAAACTATCTATAAAACTGTAAGAAAGATTTCAGGCGACAAGCTGCCGATTATTATCGGAACAGGATCGAACAGCACTGACCAAACGGCTGAGAATTCAAGAAAAGCAAGCGAACTTGGCGCCGATGCGGTGTTGGTAGTTGTGCCTTATTACAACAAACCTCCGCAGCGGGGGCTGGTGCAACATTTCAACAAAATAGCGGAAGCAAGTTCAGCGCCTGTTATTTTATATAATGTTCCTGGTAGAACAATTACGGCTTTATCTGAGGAAAGCATTTTAGAGCTTTCTAAAAACAAAAAGATAATTGGCATAAAAGAAGCTTCTGGCGATATTGCTTTCGACACAAAAATAAATAAATTGGTGCCTGAAAATTTTGTTAAATTGTCGGGCGACGATGGCACGTTCGTTTCTTTTTTAAAGTGCGGAGGCGATGGAATTATTTCGGTTATGTCGAATATAATTACTAAAGCCTGTGCCGGATGGCTAAAGCAAGCCCACGATAAAAACTGGAATGAACTTGAAAATGATTTCGCTAAATATGAAAAATTAATTACAGCCATGTATTCGGAATCAAATCCGATTGCTTCGAAGTATATGCTTTATAAAATGGGACTATTTAGCTCGCCAGAAATGCGCTTACCCCTGGTTGAGCTAGATAAAAAATATCATGAAATGACGGTGACACTTTTGAAAGAGTTTTCGTTAGTATGAAAAACAAAAAAGCTGCAAGAAAAATCAAGTTCGGATTGTATGGTGGATCTGGGAAAATGGGCCTAGAAATTCAAGGTCTATTAGCCAGTAGTCAGCATGAACCGTATCTTTGTGTAGCCTCTGAAGCCTCTAAAATTTTTTCGATAACTGTGGCAAGTTTGAATAACATCGAACCTGAAATAATGTCTGAGGTCGACGTGTGGATCGACTTCAGTTCAGCTGCCGGTCTTAGCAAACTGCTGACAGAAGTTAAAAATAAGCCAATTGTTTCCGGATCGACAGGTCTAACAGCAAAGCACTTTGCAAATTTAAAAACATATTCAAAAAAAGCCCCGGTATTTTGGGCCTCAAATATGAGTATCGGATTGTGGTGCTTTCGTCAGGCTTTAAAAAACTTTTCGGTTATTGCAGATTTTGATTTTGCTATAGATGAAATCCATCATAATCAAAAAAAGGATAATCCCAGCGGCACAGCCTTGACGCTACAGCAAGATGTTGAAAAAAGTATCGGAAAAAAAATTCAAACTCCAACGGCGCACAGAATTGGTGGAGTTTTTGGAATTCATACCGTGCACGCAGCTTCGGCCAATGAAATTATAAGTTTTAAACATCAGGCTTTAAACAGAAAAGTTTTCGCACAAGGAGCTGTGCAAGCAGCCGAGTGGCTAACTGAACAAAAAAATGGATTCTATTCAATGGATGATATGCTTTCAAAAAAGGGACAAAAATGAAATTTTTTATAGACTCAGCCGACATCAATGAAATTAAGCAAGCTAACGACCGCGGGTGGGTCGACGGAGTAACTACAAATCCAACCTTAATTGCAAAATCAGGACGAAACTTCGAAGAGGTGATTAAAGAAATTTGTAAAATAACAAAAGGGCCCGTTTCAGCAGAAGTCATTTCATTAAAGGCTGAAGAAATGTTTTCTGAAGGTAAGAAACTTGCGACGTGGGCTAATAATGTGGTCGTTAAAATTCCAATGTGTGAAGATGGCATGATAGCCGTGAAGAAACTGACAGCCGAAGGAATTAAAACCAATGTTACGCTTGTGTTTTCAGTGATGCAGGCGTTACTAGCTGCAAAGGCCGGAGCAACAATGGTTTCACCTTTTGTTGGCAGACTAGATGATATTGGGTCCGACGGCATGGCGATGGTAAATGAAATAGTGCAAATGTATCAAAATTACGATTTTTCAACGGAAGTTCTGGTGGCCTCAGTAAGAAGTCCGATGCATATTCAACATGCGGCGCTGATGGGCGCAGATATTGCGACAATTCCGTATAAAGTAATGCAGCAAATGACCGGCCATCCACTGACAACAAAAGGAATTGAATCGTTCATGGCGGACTGGAATAATGCTAAAAAATAAAATTTATTTTAGTCTTTTTCTTACAATACTTGGCTGTCAAACCAGTTCGTATATTATTCCTGAATCAAATCTTTCTGTAAAAGATAACCGTAAAGCCATTGTTGCTGCTGTGGGTGATGTTAAGTCCGT
>JAYUWH010000037.1:0-18929 GCA_043753645.1 Bdellovibrionales bacterium | reverse complement strand
GGCACGACAATCACGGGGGTTGCGGGCGATCAGCAGTCAGCTTTATTTGGACAAGTTTGCTTTTCTGCCGGTGAAAGTAAATGCACTTTCGGCACAGGCAGTTTTATTTTGATGAATACGGGCGAAAAATTAATCCACTCTAAGTCAAGATTATTAACAACAGTCGCTTGGAAAATTGGAGCGCAAAAAACTCAATACGCCCTTGAAGGTGGAGCTTTTATTTGTGGTGCTGCTGTTAGCTGGCTTCGGGATGGACTGAATATTATTGAAAAAAGTTCTGATGTTGAAAAATTAGCTGGCGAAGTTTCTGATTCTGATGGAGTCGAATTTGTTCCGGCGCTGACAGGTTTGGGTGCTCCGCATTGGGCGCCTGAAGCCCGCGGAGAAATTACAGGAATTACTAGGGGAACAAAAAAGTCCCACATTGCACGTGCGACTCTTGAAGCTATGGCTTTACAAAATGCCGACATTTTAAAAGCGATGGAAAAAGATTTAAAACGAAAAATAAAACATCTTCGCGTTGACGGAGGAGCTTCAGTCAATAATTTATTGATGCAGCTGCAAGCGAATTATCTCCAAGCGCGCGTTGATCGCCCGAAGCAAGTTGAAACGACCTCGATTGGCGCTGGCTATTTGGCGGGTCTAGGCTGTGGTCATTGGAAAAATCTTAATGAGATAAAAAAGATTTGGAAAAAAGATGCGGAATTCAAGCCAGCATTGTCGAAGAAGCAACTTGCTTTAAGAATTGCAAAATGGAATCACGCGATTACGAAATCGAAGCAGAAATAGTCCAGCTAATAATTGCCTAAATTAAAGGCCAGTATTTAGTTCCAAATTGAAACTGGTCTATTTTATTTTATTAATAAACAAAACACTAGATGAATCTTCATGGAGGAAGTAATGAAAACCATCACCAAAAGTGTTTTGTCGTTTATCGCCGTGGTCAGTTTCAGTTTCGCCGCTAAGGCTGACAGCCTAACCGAAAAAGATTGGACCTTCTTGCTGTTCTTAAACGGACACAACAGCTTAAGCTCTTTTGGCGATATGAATTTAATCGATATGGAAAAAACAGGGTCTACAGATCGTGTGAATTACGTCGTGCAATGGGGAAAAATGGACGATACGAAAACACGTCGTCTATTAGTTAAAAAATCCAACGACCAAACCAAAGTTACAAGTCCTACAATTATGAGTTTAGAAAATAATGATATGGGCGATTACAAAAACTTAATCGAATTTGTACGTTGGGGAGTCGAAAAATTTCCAGCGAAACATTATTTTATCTCGGTTTGGAATCACGGTAGTGGGTGGAAAAGACTTCGTGTCGATGGCAACATGCATATCAGCGATATTTCTTACGACGATAATACCGGAAATAAAATTACGACCGAGCAGTTGGGTCTTGCTATGGCTGAATCTAAAAAGATTATAGGCCACAACATTGATATTTATGGTTCCGATGCATGCCTTATGCAAATGGTCGAAGTTGCAACTGAAATGAAAGACTCTGTTGATTATTTCGTTGGATCCCAGGAAACCGAGCCAGGTGAAGGCTGGCCGTACGCACCGTTTATGGAAAAATGGTCTGCTGCACCATCACAAACGCCGGCCGAAATTTCTGTTCTGTTAAGCAAAGAATATCTAAAAGCCTACTCAGGTGGAGTTTATGGAAATAAAGAAGTGACGTTCAGTGCTCTAGATGTTTCAAAATTAGATGCATTTATATCTTCGTCAAGGGATTTAGCGGCTCACTTAAAATCTTTAGGTGTGGAATCATTGAAGAAAATAAAAACTGAAGCGGCAAATGTGCAAGCATTCTATTATTCTGATTATGTGGACTATGGCGATTTCGTTAACCGCGTTAAGGCATTACCAATCGCTAAGGAATCAAAACTTTTTGAGCAAGCCAATGCGGATTTAAAATCGCTAGTGTTAACAACTGACAACTCATCAAGCTTTGCACACGCGACAGGTATTTCCATCTGGATGCCCAATTCAGATACTAGCGATATGGCTCGTTACAGCGGGCTTGAATATAGCAAATTATCAGGATGGGATATTTTCTTACAAGCAATGAATAAGACTCAGTAATAAATTTTATTATACATTCCTAAAAAATAAAAGTGGCTGCTTTATGCAGTCATTTTTATTGCTGGGTAATATTTAAATCTTTTAAAGTTTTATTCATATGGCGAAGCCGCGTAGAAAACGAAGTTAGCATAGATGAAGCCCAAAGGGGCAAATCATTCAACATAATTTCATAACCCTCACTGGATATTTTCATTAATTTGGTTTCTGAAATGGCTTGGGCTGATGCCGTTCTTGCACCTTTATCGATTAAGGCAAACTCACCAAATGTTTCACCTGCCTTTAGCTTTGCAATTTCGATCTTTTTTCCGGCCTTATCTTTAGTAAATATAAGAACGTCGCCTGATTCAATTATATAAAAATGGGATTCGATATCACCTTCGAAAAAAATAAATTCTCCGGGCTTAAAACTTTCTTTAGTAATTGAACTCATAATCGACTCCTTAGAAGCAATTAATTAAATCATGCACAGAATTTAAAAAAACCACACGAGATTTTTCTCAATTAGACATTTTAAATTTACGATTTTCTCTTGGTCTTTAGTCTAGTTTGCGATCCCGCTTTGCCCTTCGCTTTTACGGCATAAACGAGTTATTATATTTCAATTGTAGCGTAAAGGTATGGTTCAGTGACAGATAAATCAGAAAAACGACATTCTTATTTTTCAAACGTAGTATATGTTTTACTTATTTTGACACAATTAACTTGCACCGCCGAAGCCGCAAGAAAGAAGAAAAACACCCAAAGCAAAGAAGCTCAGATATCACAACTTAAATCCGCCGAAGCAAAGCCGAACTTATCTATCGAACAACAAGAGAAAATTGATGCGGCCCATATTCAAATCTTAAATGAATTTTTTAAATTAAAAAAAGATAATCTTGAATTGGCCATTAAGAAAATAAATGAGTGGCAACCGACGACGATCGAAGAAACCTACTATAAAGACTTTTTTATCGCACAGATGCAAACTTCTCCTGAGCCCTATTGGAAATTATATAAAGAACTTAAAACCAAAAAAAAATTACTTCGAGTGCAGTTAGAATCGTTAAAATCAATAGTCGACTTATTTTTAGAAAAATCAGAAAAGGACTCGAAATTCGCTTTGCCTTTAGTAGAATTCAAAAAAGAAGCCAAGATCATGGTGCGAAGAATGAATTCCCTACCGGAAGGCTTAGAATTTGAACTGAAATATTTGAAATGGGTTCATAAAAATAATATTTCGGAAGAACTGTGCAAAGCAGAGCGACATCGCTGGCTTGCACAGATAAGTTTGGATCATCAAGAAATTTCTAGCGGCTTAAAAAGCTGTCCTATTAAATTTGAAGATTTCATTTACCGGACACGCATGCTAATTTTCTCGGGCGAAGAAAAAAAAGCACAATCTGAAATACAAATCTTTAAAGAGAAAAAAGATATTGAAGAGTGGCAAAAAGCGTATTTGCAAGCCGTGTTTTTCTCGAATGTGGGCGATCCTATTTCTGCGTTTAAAGAAGTTAAAGGCTATGAGAAAGAATTGTTAGCTTCGAAAGATCACTATGACAATTTATTTTACATTGCCCAACGGGCTGGCGAACTTGAAAAAGCGGAAGATTTAGTAATTAAGATTATAAATCATGCTAAAACAGCAAAAGAAAAACGAGATTTTAAATTTCAAAAAGCTTTTCTTTATTATCAAACCAAACGCTATAAAGAAGCAGCAATTATTTTAGCAGAGCTTATCAAAACCCACACTTCATCCAGAGCCAAGCGCAAAAAAAATGATTTTGATGATCTAACGTGGCTGCGGGCTTGGTGTTTATATTTAGATAAAAATTACGCTGATGCACGTCTTGAGTTTATTGCCAATAAAGAATGGACACGTGATAAAGCAAGAAATCTTTACTGGCTAGCGCAAGCGGAATGGGCTTTAGATAATCAAATAATTGCTTTAGATTATTTTAAGCAGCTAGCCCAACCTGTACTTAAAGGCGAATTTTTTAATTATTATAATCTTTTAGGATGGCTGCGTTTTGATGCGTACAAATTTTTGGTTAAAAATAATTTGTTAAAAAGCCAGTTGGCTTTGATTAAAGCCGGGCGCGGACCTTATCTTTTGCCGGATGATCAAATGAACCCCATGCGGATCGTACAGGAATATCGGTCTTACTTCGAAGACATGTCTCAAACCGATGAAGGCGAGATCCAAGTTATTAATCAAGATACTGTTGTGGCTCAGCAATCAGACATCGCTGAAATTGCCGTACGTGGTGCCGCCGACTTAAAACGCCATATTAAATGGTCAGATGCCCTAACCAGCTGGGGATATGCCGATTTTGCAAAGTGGCATTTATTCGAGGTTGAAAAGGCACTGCAAAAAAGAAATGTCGCTGATCCTTTGATTCAATATTATTTAGAAAAAAGTTTACACAATAGGGCTTTGTCTTTGATGCAAAAATTATCTTCACCGCAGCAAAAAAAATTAACTCTGCGCGAGGATGAATTACTATGGAAAGCGCTCTATCCACGAGCTTACCAGCTGAACGTAAATTCAGAATCTACTTTAAGACGAATTAATCCAAATCTTATTTGGTCAATCATGAAGGCCGAAACACAGTACAAGCAGGATGCCATTTCTCCGGTTGGTGCGGTTGGGCTTATGCAGTTTATGCCTTACACCTCGCAAAAAGTTGCAATCTTATTGAATGAAAAGCACGAATTACAAAATTTATTCAAACCAGAAATCGCCGTCCAGTATGGGGCCGCTTATTTAAAAAAATTATCGGTTGAATTTAGTGATCAACTTCCGCTAGTTGCTGCAGCCTACAATGGTGGACCCCACCGAGTGAAACTATGGCTTCGAAATTTTGGCGAAATTGATTTTGACGTTTTCATCGAACACATTCCGTTTGCAGAAACTCGAACCTACGTTAAACGTGTTTTGAATTTTTATACGACTTATCAAAAAGTTTACGATGAAAAAATTGAAGTTAAAAAGATAAAATATCTTATCGAGAAAAACCCATATCAAATTAAAGAACCTATTTCCTTAAAAGAGGAATGGGACATTAGCATTCGTTAAGGAATATTTATGGCCAAAGACTTATTAGATTTACATGGCGTGCGCGGCGAAGATGTTGAACCCAAGGTGGATCAATTTTTAGTGCAAATTTCTAATTCAAATTTAAAAAAAGCGCGCATCATGACGGGTAAGGGCACAGGCGTTGTGCAAAAATTAGTGATGAATTATTTAAAGCAAGCAGGCTACGCTTGGAAATACGAAAAGTTAGCGAATGGTAAAGATAACGAAGGCTGCCTAGTCATTTACCTTTAGCAGCCACATGAAAATTTTTTGAATCAATTAAACGTTAAACTTGAAAAATAGAATATCACCGTCTTTAACTAAATACTCTTTTCCTTCTGAACGGTATTTACCAGCTTCTTTTACAGCGGCTTCCGATTTTAGCGAAAACAAATCTTCGCAGTGGTAAGCTTCAGCGCGAATAAAGCCCTTTTCAAAATCCGTATGAATTACGCCAGCGGCTTGCGGAGCACGATATCCAGCCTTAATCGTCCATGCACGAACTTCTTTTTCTCCGGCTGTAAAGTACGTTGATAAACCAAGTAATTCGTAAGCTTCGCGAATCAAGCGATTCAAACCGGGTTCTGTAGCATTCATACTAGATAAAAATTCAAGGCGCTCTTCAGCTGGCAATTGAGCTATGTCAGCTTCCAGCGCAGAGCAAATCGTAATCGTTTTATTATTTTCTTCTTTCGCGCGTTTTTCTACCGAGCGAACCCAGTCATTGCCTCCAGTTGCGAAATCCGTATCAGAAACATTACACGCGTACAATACGGGTTTGCTGGTTAAAAGATGCATGTCATTAGCAAAGGGAGTTTCTAAATCAGTTAACGTTACAGATCTTGCCGGCAAACCATCAGCTAGGGCTTTGTAAATTCTTTGCGTCACGTCGACCTCCATTTTAATTTTTGGATCGGCCGAAGTCTTAGCCATTTTTTCTATGCGCTTTAATTTTTTTTCGGCCGTATCTAAATCGGCAAGCATCAATTCGGTATTTATAATATCCATGTCGCGAACAGGGTCTACACTACCAGCCACGTGAATAATATTTGGATCATCAAAGCAACGGACCACGTGCACAATGGCATCAGTTTGTTTAATGTGACCTAAGAATTGATTTCCTAAGCCTTCGCCCTTGCTGGCACCTTTTACGATTCCCGCAATGTCGACGAATTCAATTGTTGTTGGGATAACAGATTTTGGTTTTACAAAACCGGTAATTCTATCTAAGCGCTCATCAGGGACCGTAACAATTCCCACATTAGGATCAATGGTGCAAAACGGATAATTTGCCGCTTCAGCTTTAGCTGAAGTCAAAGCATTAAATAAAGTGGACTTTCCAACATTCGGTAAACCAACGATTCCAACTTGTAATGCCATTGTAAAACTCCTTTAATTATAATTTAAAATACACAAAAAACTAAATTGCGCTACCATTAAAATCAGTTGAGGCGCGGTCTAAACCTTTAAAAATAAAACATTCAATGCCATCGCAGGCTTTCTCAAAAAGTTTGGCTAGCTGCACTGACTCTTCTTTGGCGAAAGCACTTAACACGTAATCCGCAATATCAAAATCCGGATGAGCCGGTCTACCGACCCCCATTTTCAAACGGCTGTAGTCTTGCGAACCTAAAAGCTCAGATATATTTCGCACTCCATTTTGGCCGCCGTGGCCGCGATTTTTATGAAAACGAAGTGATCCAAAAGGTTGATCAATATCATCATGCACGACTAAAATATTTTCCGGCTTGATTTTGTAAAAAGCCATAAGGGCTTGCACAGACTCGCCCGATTTATTCATGAAAGTCTGGGGCTTCGCCACCAATATTTCTTGGTCTTCCAATTTCATTTTTTTTGTGAGAGCTTTATGCTCATCACGATAATCTGGATCGTGGCCCGCCAGCGATTTAATCCAGTAATCAATGACCAAAAAACCAACATTATGCCGGTTTAACTGATATTGCTTTCCAGGATTTCCAAGTCCGATCACTAGCCACATAGTATTTACGCTACCTTTTTTTCATCCGAAGCAGAAACAAAAAAAGCGACCTTCAACAGTCGCCTTTTAAGATGCAAATTGATTATTTTATTACTTTTTAGCTGCTGGTTTCGCTGCTGCTGGCTTAGCTGCCGCCGGAGCTGCTTTTCCCGCTGCCGGAGCTTTACCTGCCGCTGCTGCTGGAGCCGCACCCGCCGCCGCTTTAGCACCCGCTGCTGCTGCTGCTGGAGCTGCTTCTGCCGCAACTGGAGCAGCAATAACTTCTTCTTCCTGAATAACAACCGCTGCGATTGTAACTTCTGGACGAGAAATCATCTTGATAGTATCTGGTAATTTTAAATCAGAAACGTGAACCGAATCTCCAACGCTTAAGTTCGAAACATCGATCGTTAAGAAATCAGGAATCTCAGTCGGTAAACACTCAACCTCAAGCTGACGAATGGCGATATTTAGTAATCCACCCTCAGCAAGACCCACTGGTTTACCTTCAACACGTATTTCAACAGATACGCGCACGACTTTTTTCATATCTAGTACGAAAAGATCAACGTGTTCCGGTCTACGTGAAAGCGGATTGACGACAACTTCTTTAAATAATGCAATTTTACCATTTAACTTTGCATCTGAACTTTTTAAATTAATCAACGCATTCTCAAACGCTCGAGAATTATATTTTAAAACATCGTTCACATGAAGTGACACGTGCATATTTTCCATAGAGCCATAAATTACTCCGGGAACTTGTTTATTAAGGCGAAGACCCCGAGCCGTTGCGCGACCAGGTGCGCGAGCTTCAATTGCTAATTCGATTTTTTGTTTCATTTTTTCTCCTGACTACTTCCTTCAACTCTCTCACCCGATGTGAAAGCCTAAGGCCATTGTCGTTTTGGTTGTGTAAGCTTTCCGCCAGATTAATTCAGCATTAATCAAACAATGAACTCACAGAATCATGATCGTGAATTCGTCGTATCGCTTCGGCTAAAACAGGGGCTACAGTTACCACCTCGATTTTGCCGCAACGTAAAGCTGCTTCACTTAAAGCTATTGTGTCGGCCACATAAACTTTTTCAATCGCACTTTCAACCAAACGAGAAATCGCTGGGCCTGAAAGTACGGGATGCGTTGCAACGGCGAACACTCTTCTTGCACCATTTTTAAGTAGGCTGTCAACTGCTTGTGTTAGGGTACCAGCCGTATCAATCATGTCATCGACGATGACCGCCGTTTTTCCTTCGACCTCGCCAATTAAATGCATCGCTTTGGCTTCGTTTGGACCGGACCTGCGTTTATCAATAATAGCTAGCGAAGAATCTATTCGTTTTGCAAAAGCTCTGGCGCGTTCGACTCCGCCAGCGTCTGGACTCACTGTGACATACTCTTCACCCATGCCGAATTTTTCTTTCCAGGCGCGGGCTAGGGTTGGAATCGCAAATAAGTGATCAAACGGGCAGTTAAAAAACCCCTGAATCTGAGCCGCATGCAAATCCACAGAAACGACACGATCAGCCCCAGCCGTAGTTAAAAGATCGGCCATACATTTTGCCGAAATTGGCGCCCGCGGAGCCACTTTTCGGTCTTGTCTGGCGTAACCATAATAAGGAATCACCGCTGTCACATCAGCAGATGAGGCCCGCTTTAAAGCATCCAGCATTATAAATAATTCCATGTAATTCTGATTCACTGGCGGGCACGTGCTGTGAATGACAAACACATGCTTACCGCGAACACTTTCTTTGATTTCAACTTGGATTTCTCCGTCGGCGAAAGAGCTAACCTTGCTATGACCCAGTTCAACGCCCAACAATCGGCACACATCAAGGGCAAGGGCAGTGTTAGAATTGCTAGCAAAGATTTTCAACTTAGCTAAAGACATAACTAACCTCTTTCTGTGAGTTTATTGATAAACTGATTAATAACAGATGCACGGTGAGATTTTTGAATCTTAAAACCAGGCCCAAGTTCGGCCAATGTTTTAGTTTCTCCGGCCGGTACAAAAATTGGATCGTATCCAAATCCCATAAGGCCTGTGGCTTTCGGATTAATATGGCCTGTAAGTTCGCCTTCAAAAATCCACTCTTCATTTTCCGGAGTATAAATAACAACCGCACATTTGAATTTGGCATTTCTATTGGGTACATTTCGAATTTGCATCATTTTTAAAAGCTTTGCGATATTTTCAGAATCTCGCGCATGAGGTCCGGCATAACGGGCTGAATGTATACCAGGTAAATTTCCTAAGCCTTCAACTTCTAATCCAGAGTCTTCACCAAGAACCCATGCAGCTGGCCGTAAGGCTTTTACAGATTTAGCTTTGATGCGCGCATTTTCTAAAAAAGTTGTGCCATTTTCAGGGCGTGGGGTGAATGAACTTAAATCAGACTGCGAGAAAATTTTTAATGACGGAATTCTTGTAAGAGACTTAGGAGTCGCAAGAGATAATTTATACTCTTCAAGTTTACCTTTGTTACCAGTCGCGATCCAAAGTTCCATTCAGTTCCTAGCGTAAAAAAATTTATCTTTTCAGTGGGAAAAAAGAACCAATCAGTTTTTCTTGCTCTAAAAATAATTGCTGACACCCTTTTTCCGCCAAGGTCATCATGTCTAATAACTGCAGCCGTGAAAAAGTTCCTTTTTCAGCGGTGCCTTGAATTTCGATAAATTCATTTTTATCGGTCATCACAAAATTCATATCCGTACCGATTTCAGAATCTTCGATATAGTTCAAATCAAGTAACGCGGACATCACATTATTTTCTTCGTTAAGTCCCACAGACACGGCTGAAACATAATGTTTTAAAGGGATGGTTTTTATTTCTGATAAAGTATTTAATTTTTTTAAAGCCAGCGCCAGCGCAACGAATCCACCGGTGACAGCTGCGGTGCGAGTTCCGCCATCGGCGTTAATAACATCACAATCAATTAGAATTTGTTTTTCACCCATTGCTTTTAAATCAACGCAGGATCTTAAAGCGCGGCCAATCAGGCGGGAAATTTCTTGGGTGCGTCCACCAGTTTGGGTTTTTTCACGCTTCATTCGTGTATGGGTCGAGCGCGGCAGCATTCCATATTCTGCAGTGACCCAGCCAGCGCCGGTGTTAGCAAGCCACGGTGGAGTTTTGGCTTCGTAACTGGCAGAACACATTACACGCGTGTTGCCAAATTCGACCATCACAGAACCTTCAGCATAATCTAAAACATGAGGAGTTATTTTAATCGGGCGTAACTGGTGAACTTCGCGCAGATCGGATCTTTTCATGAGGACCATATTTGTTAAAGCAGTCTTATTTGTCACTCTTTTCTTTGTATTTCACGATCGCTGCGGTCAACGCACAAGCCAATTCGTCTTGATACTTGGGGCTGACCAGTTTTCGAGCTTCACGTTGATTAGAAATGAAGCCAACTTCAACTAAAACTGACGGCATCGAAGTGTTTTCCACCACAAAAAATGGCGCACGTCGAATTTTACTGTTTGAGGTCAACGATTTTTCGGCCGCGTTTGAATTCCATACTGACTGGATGGTTTTACTTAAATCTAGGCTAGCTTTTGTTTTTCCAAATTCCACCAGATCACTTTTTATGGTCTTTAAGATTTCGGATGCACTTAATTTTTCGTTTTCGGGCTTTATTTTTTTTAATAACACGGGCACCGTTTTTTTAGAGTTAAAATAATACTCTATGCCGCTGACTTGCAGCGAGGGCGAAGAATTCGCATGCAAACTTAAAAATAAATCGGCTGAAACGCTATCTGCAAATTGAACGCGGTCAGCCAGCGAAGCACCTTTATTTTTTGGACGGGTTAAGTGAACATCTACTTCCGGATTTTGCTTTAGTAAAGTAGAAATTCTTTCAGCAATTTGAAAAACAATCTGCGATTCAACAAATGACCCACGGCTTGCGCCTGCATCAATGCCACCATGACCCGGATCAATAACCACCGTGAAAGCATGGCAGTTAAGGCAAAAACAGAGTGATAGTATAGTAAAACTCGATCGCATAAGTCTGATGGTAGTTTGTTTTTAGAATTTAGAGAAAAAAAAAGACGGCCAGGTATTGGGGGGAGAGTCCCTAGCCGCCATGGGGGGTACTCTGTAGTAAAGCAAATTGTTCGCCACGTTCTACGATCGTTTAATTGCATTTGAATCGTAAAAACAATAGACGGTGACGCTTATGAGTTGTCTTTTCTAAACATAGCAGCAAACGCTAGTATCAAAAACATGACTAGACAGAGGTACTGGCCCTAGATGATGTGTTCTCAATGCACCAAAAAAAGTATTAAACTGAGACATTCACGAGGAGAATTCGTATGAAAAAGTTAATGGTTTGCTTGTTGATTACAGGTTCGTTATTTCGCCCCCTACATCTTTTTGCTGCTGACGTCGAAAATGCGCAAATCGAAGCCGAGGAAGCTGTCGCTGATTCTGAAGCAGCAAAAGCCGAAGCCACGGATTCTAAACGGCGTGCTGATGACGATCGCAAGCGCCGTGACCAAGCAAAAAATGAAGCCAGAAAGGCAATGGAGAAAGCAAAAAATGCTGAGGCCACTGCGAAAAAAGAAGCGGCTCAAGCTGAAAAGGAAATTGCTCAATTAAAATTTGAAAGTGCTGAGGCTGAGAAAAACGCCAAACTTGCAGACAAATCAACGGCTGAACATGAATCGCAAATTAAAGCCGCTAAAGATAAAATTGGCAAAAACGAGACTTTAAAAAATGATTCCATTGCTAAACAAAAAGCGACAGAAGCCAAGGCGCGGGAAATTTTAGCGCAAGCTAAAGATTTTGAAAAAACTGCGGAAAAAGCCAACCAAGAAACTGCAAAAGCACAAAAAGAAATGGCCGATGCACAGAATCAGTTAAAGCAAACGCAGCTGAACCTTGCAAAAACTCAAGCACAAACTCAAAAGGCACAAGCCGAAGCCAAAGCAGCTGAAGTAAAGCTTGCGCAAGAAAAAACGCATTCTTCGAATGAGATAAAGCGCAC
Organism: Bdellovibrionales bacterium; assembly: GCA_043753645.1. Lineage (GTDB taxonomy): Bacteria > Bdellovibrionota > Bdellovibrionia > Bdellovibrionales > Bdellovibrionaceae > Pseudobdellovibrio. The sequence continues at coordinate 6,807 of JAYUWH010000037.1, read as the reverse complement.
AGAAGCGGAAATCTCAAGATTAAAAGCACAGACCGAAGCAACTCAAGCTGCTCTTGCTAAAGTGTCAGAAGAGGCTAAAAAAGTTGAAGATCAAAACAAACAATTAAAAGGTAATTTCGAAGATGAAAAGAAAAAACTAGCAGCATTCCGAAAAGACGAAGAAAAAGGCAAAGACCAAGTTGTCAAATCGCGTGCCGAATACGAAAAGTACCGGGTGCAATATCAAAAAGACACCGCCCAAGTTAATCTTGAAATGGCTCAGCTTAAAAGAAACCATACAATTCTTGAAGGTGATCTAAAGCGCTTTGAAGCGGACATGGCACGCATGAAAGCAGAAGGCGATCGCCACAAACAAGAGCGCGATAGCTTAACCAGTGCCAATGAAAAATTAAAGTCTAGCGCTGAGGAAGCAAAAATAAAAATGGAGACTGCCAAGGCTGAAGCTGAGACCGAAAAAATCAAATTAGATTCCGAGAAGATCAGAGCTGAAACAACGGGCGTAAAACCAAGTCCAAAAGTTTCTTCAGCTGCTTCAGCGGGGCGTACTATGGCGGTGATAGCCGTGGTGATGAAAAAGGATTGTTCCATCAAGGATAAACCAGCTGCTGCTGGAAAAGATTTATTCAAAGTGAAAAAGGGCGGGCGAATTGGTGTGATGGATAAAAGTGGTGCGTGGGCGTCGGTTGTAAAAGGTCGCTTGGTTCCTGAAGGCTATATTGAAAAATCCTGCTACCAATAATAAATAAACAGGAATCTACGAAAAATCACTATGACTAGTATCTGGGGCTTGCATAATAGTTTAAAAAATTGGACCTTGTACGGTTTAACGACACGTGAAGTTCAATTGTTAGTTATTGCAATGTCCGTAAATGAAATAAGACTATCCAAAATTTGCAAAAAAGATGATGCCGCGTGGAGAACTCTCTCGCAAAAAAAATTCCCAGATTTTTTTCAAAAACAAACTACAGATTGCGATCATTATCCCCTGTTACCCAGTGAAAATGGCACAAACACACAAACCTCAACAGAGGTGGATACTGACTATTTCGTTATAAAAAAACGAATCGAGCTGCCACGACTTCATAAGCGTCACGACATACAAGTTTTGTGCACAATATTTTCGGTTAAAAAGAATTTCGTAACTGAATCTATAAATATGTCTGAAGGCGGTTTACAATTTAAAGATCTGCTACCGGAATGGATTGCCGGTTATTTTATTGTCGGTGTTGCCAGCCCGCACGGCCAAATCCAATTGATGTGTTCATTGGTTGAAGATCAAAAAGAGAAAAAACGAGTACAAATTGTCTCTGAAGACTCAGATCCACAGTACCTTATCTATAAAGCATGGTTAACTAGCTGTAACCCTTAGCAAAAAGACTAATTAGTAGGGTCGCTGCCAAAGCTGGACTTGCTATATTTTTTGCAATCATCTGGGACATGACTTGTGTCTTAGATTCTAATTCTGCTATGAACAGAGTTACCGGGGGAATCCATGAGAAGCATAATTCTTTTAACTTTTTTTTCCAGCATTGCATTTAGCCAAGAAATTGAATTTATAAAAAAGATTTTAAGTGAGCGTGCAACCGGGGACAGTGCGGTTTTTGCCAAAGCTATTTCGCCTGCCTTAAGCCTTCAGACCAATTTATCTGAAACCGAGCGTATCGCCACGGTCAATAATCAGATCACCAATGAAATTCAGGTTGTAACCAGTGCGATTGTGGCTGCTAAAGCAGATCAAGTACCTGCGGCGGCTCATGCGGCGGCAGCCAAATTTGATGTTGGATTAGCTGATTCAAGTGGTCATATCAATTTTGAAGGTGATGATCCTTCAGCTGCCCAAACTCGAAATTTATTTTTAATTCCAAAGGCATCCATTCGATCCCCGCACCCAGCAGCGGAAGTCATAAACACGCTGACTTCCTATAAACGTTCGGCTAAGACCAACGATTTCTTTTTTGATTATCAAGAGCCTTTGAATCTAACTGTGGGCCAAGTTACCCAACGTGTTGGCTCAGAAACATCGTGGTTAAAGCCCGAGGCCTTGAAAGAGTTTGATATTGGCAAAAACTACGTATTGAAAAAATGCCGGCAGCTTTTAGGGTGGAGATGCATCACCTCATTATATCGAGTCGATGCCGTCGAAAGCCGAACGGGAAAGTCTTACATACTTTTCATTGGCCTTTACGATATGGATGCGAACCCAGATAATGCTTTTTATGCTAACGATAAACGCACTAAAAATCAAATCACCGGAAGCACAGCTATTTATATCGTCAAAGAAACACAAAACTGGATTGCTATTTATGGTTCTGACTACCAGTTCAATAATGCAAAAAACTCTTTCGCAGGCGCGATTCAAAAAGAATACGTTAACGATCAAGCTCGTCTGAAGCAACGTTTGTCCGCGGATCTTGGAATTTTATCAGATCTAATCAAGTAACTAAACTGATTTTACCGGATCCGCGACAGGCGGGTTTTGTAAAATTAAAGTTCTGGTTGGATAAGCAAATTTCAATTTCATTTGACGTGCTAGGTCGTAGATTACAGTTAGGTAATATTCGTTACGGTCGGCTTCAACTTCTTCAGGTTTCATATGATAGTGAAACACAATTAAGACATTTAGACTCGAATCACCAAAGCTGTTAAAAGCCACGGTGATGCGTTCGCGGTCAATAGTTTCGTCTGGTAAAAGTTTTTGCTTTAGCTGTTCACTAAAAGTTTTATTTTGCTCGAGTGTGAAATCATAGGTTAGGCCTAAAATTTGGCGAAAACGAATCCAGCCATTTCTATTAGTCAGGTTATCAATTTTTTCTTTTGCCACCACGGAATTTGGCATAATGATCAATGAATTATATAAAGTTCGAATCCGCGTTGATCTAAAGCCCACTTCTTCTACGGTGCCTTCGGTGTCGCCGATTTTTACCAGATCGCCTATGCGAAAAGGTGTATCTAGCAAAATCGTTAACGTTCCAAAGACGTTAGCAACGGTGTCTTGGGCGGCAAAGGCTAATGCCACTCCGCCTAATCCAAGACCCGCCAGTAACGCCGTAACGTTGACACCAAAATTTTGCAGGACAATTAAAAATCCAATGATAATGACAAAAACTTTCAGCGCCTTACTGGCCATATAAACCAGCTGGTCATCAATCGAAGTTTCAGATTTACGAGACCATGAAAGTATCACTTCGCCAAGGGCCTCAGCAGCCAAATACACGACGCGAATTAAATTATAAGCTAAAATTAATTTAAAAAGAATTAATAAATATTTTTCTAAATTTAGCGGTAGCTGTAATGATTCAATCAGGACTGCGCCTAATAGCGCAGTCAGCACCCAGCTGACGCTTTTTTCGATCTCGATCTTCAGCAGAAACTGCATAAAGCTTTGATCTTTAAAATAAGTTTGATTGGTTTTTATAGCCTTTAAAAACCATTTTAATCCATGATTAAAAAAGTAAACCGCGATAAAGATGGCGGCCAGTGCTACCCATTTCCAATTGGGAATTATAAAAGTAACATTGTTTATAAGCTCTTGCATTTCAGTCGATAGAAACTGGGCGCCAGCCTCGATCGACAAGTCATTTGATTTCACTTAAAGGCCTTTCGAATTATAATACAGAACTATGCATCCCAAAAGTATGCGGTAAATACCAAAATATTTTAAGCCATATTTATTTAATATCGTAATAAAAAAGCGAATTGCTAAAAGAGCAAACACGAAAGATAAAACAATACCTAAAATTAAATTGAAGGACTGTGAAGCATCTAAAATATCGCGGATTTTCCACAGTTTGTACACTGTGGCTGCGGTCAAAGTTGGGATCGCTAAAATAAAAGAAAATTCAGCGGCCTTTTCGCGAGTCAGACCCACAATTTGAGCTCCAATAATCGTTGCGGCCGAACGCGAGGCTCCTGGTATCAGTGCTAAACACTGGGCTAGGCCAATAAACGCCGATTGTTTTTCATCGACATCAGTTTTTAAATTCTTTTTAAAAAGTGTATCAACAAATAAAAGAATGACTCCACCAATAATTAAGGCCCAAGCGACCACCGTGGTGCTTTCTAAAAGTAGGTCAATTTTATTCTTAAATAAAAATCCGATGATAGCAGCGGGAAGAAAGGCAATGAAAACTTTTTTATAGAACTTAAAATCCCACTTAAGCCGGTCGTAATATAAAAAGATAACAGCAAATATTGCTCCGAACTGAATGATCACATCAAATGCTTTGGTGAAATCATTGGGTTCGATATTTAAAAATGCCGAGGCTATTATTAAATGACCGGTTGAAGATATCGGAAGGAATTCTGTGATACCTTCAATCAGGGACAGGACAAAGACATGGAATGTAGACATAGGATATGATTTGTCTAAAAAGTCAGCGACTCAACCAATGTCTGTACGCATTATCTTAATAATTGTATTTGTTATCTGCTAAAACGTTAGGATACGATTTTTTTAATTAAAAAGTTCCAAGTTGGAACTAGCTATTAACTTAAACAGTTTTTCATGGAGGAAGACTATTATGAGAAAAACCACACTTGGTTTGGCGCTATCGTTAATTTTAGCGGCAGTGACTTCAAACGCATCACCAGCAGCAAAACAGTATTTAGTAAAATACAAAAACCTATCCGCGGTTAACAAAATTGTCGGAATGCAAACAGAAGATTTTGGTCTGCAAATGAAAGACATTCACCGCGCAGGCCGGTTAGTGACAATCAATATTGCCAAAGGACAAGAAGCTAAAACTATTGCGGCCTTGTACTCTGATAAAAATGTTGAGTACGTCGTACCTAATTTTAAAATCTATGCTTACAACGCTCCGGTCTCTGCGACAGCTTTAAAAGAGCAGTACGCACTTACCAAAGTAAATGCTGAGCAAGCTTGGAAGCTTGCTGGAAATAAAGGAAGCAAAAAAGTTATCTTAGCTGTGATCGACACAGGTGTAGATTACAAACACGTGAATTTAGCGCCAAACATGGTCGCGGGTTACGACTTTCGCGATAATGACGCTGATCCAATGGATTTAACATCAGCACAAAATCCTGGGCACGGAACTCATTGCGCAGGAATTGTTGGCGCTACCGGAGTAGTTGATGGCGGAACATCGGGAATCAGCCCAGATGTTTCAATTATGCCATTACGTTTCTTAGGAGCCGATGGTTCAGGCGATTTAAATAATGCCATCAAAGCTATCGATTACGCCATTGAACATAAAGTTCAAGTGATCTCTGCATCATGGGGAGCTTCAGTTCCACGATCGACAGCTCAACCATTAATTGAGGCCATCGAGCGCGCCGACAAAGCAGGAATTATTTTTGTTACTGCGGCAGCCAATGATGGAAAAAATAACGATACCACGGAAGTTTACCCAGCAAACTCTGGAACAGCGAACATGATTACTGTAGCTGCGTCAGGTTCAACAGATGCAAAACCAAGCTGGTCTAATTACGGTAAAGGAAAAGTTTCTTTAGCGGCTCCGGGTGAAGGAATTATTTCAACTTTGCCGGGCGATAAATACGACAACCTTTCTGGAACCTCAATGGCAACGCCACTTGTAGCAGGAATGGTTGCTTTCTTAAAAGCGCAAGACGTGACTTTAACAGGTGCGGAAGTTCGTTCATTACTTCAAGCAACGGGCGCAAAAGTTCAAATCGAAACAGCATGTAATTGCCGAGTTGATGCCCTTGCTGCAGTTGATATGTTGCTAGCAAAAAAAGCTTGGATGGTTCCAGCAGCTGCTACGATTGAAGAAAAAGGAACATTACAACTAGCCATGAAAAATGCTAGCGGCGCGGTAAAATTTGAATCTTCAAATCCAGCTGTAGCAACTGTCAGTGAGCAAGGTTTACTTACAGCGGTTACAAAAGGAACTGTCACTGTGAAGGCTGTTGATGCTAAAGGAACAGCGGTTCAGTCTTTAGATATCAACATTGGTGCGGTGGCTTCAGCTCCAGGAAATCCGGGTCAGCCGGGAACTCCGGGCGATGGTTCATGCCCAATCGGCGATCCGCAAATTTGTCAGATCATTTGTCAGATCATGCCAACAGCTCCATTTTGTAAACAGTAATTTAAATTAAAGTAAGTCATTTTTATTAAAGAGGTCTCAGGATGAGACCTCTTTTTTATTTAACAGCTTCGAACGAATAATTTTTCAAGTTAACGTCGGCATCTTCGCTATAAAATCCCATACTACCAGCTGTTAGAAAGGTATTTTGCAGCACAGGTGGCGGAATAAACAACAGGTCATTAATCCTAATTTGCAAAGAATCGTGTACGAACTTTAAGTCAACAGAATAGGGTTTCCCAATTTCAAAATGAATTATGTCTGTGGTCCATAGAAATGTTTGGCCCGTGATGCCGAAAGCTTTTCCAAGCTCAAGGCCGTTTGTTTTAAAAACCAGATAATTCGTATTTTTATTATCGCCGTTTTGCTTTTGATAAGACCAAAAAAACCAAAAGGATTTCCATGGATTCGGCGTACCAGTTCGATTCTGTTTTGAAATGACAAAATCAAAATGCACGTGAAAATTAGTAATTGGATTTCGTTCGGGTAAATCTTTGAAACTCCATCACATAAATGCACCTGCGCCCAAAGTGACAACCTAAAACCAGGGTTATTCTTGGATCTTAACCTCACTACTTATCATTTTTTTTCTTCACTGAGATCTTCCAGAAACCTAGTCTTAAAGATAGGCGTTATTGTAGATTTTGTAGAGTTCCAAATGCCGCTTCAAATTTTCAATTTTCTTAGTCGTGCACCAAGATCTGCGTGTCATACGCCTTACATCACTTCTAATTTTTGCACAGCG
>JAYUWH010000036.1:0-6388 GCA_043753645.1 Bdellovibrionales bacterium | reverse complement strand
GATCGGTCTCTGACTGCAACAACAGCCACTTTGCCTGCTTCGATTTCGATACCAAACAGGTTCGACAGATCCTGACCCTCGATAACTTGTGCTTTTGTATTTCGTTTTGTTGGTACTTTAAGCGTTGCTTTGTTAATCAGTTCAAGATGATCCACGTGACGAAGTTTAAACAGTAATTCAGGCTCTTCATCAAGCCGTGCTCCAACTCCATAAAGTACTGCAGCCACATGCTTGCACATGTCAGCCCAATCTGGGCAAGAGCAACCGAGCGAAATCTCTTTCGGTTGTGGAAATAGACCTTTTTGTTTGTCCGTGATTGTTTTCATAACACCAGAGGAGAGTTTACCCTGGAGCAGCTCAATGACTGAATCAATTTGGCCTGAACAGTCGCTGAGGACCTGTTGCCATTTTTTACTTCCGACTGACTTAATATCAATTTTTACTTTGTAAAGTGACGACCCCTGAACGAGCGCTTCGATTTTGCCTTGTTCAATACCCAGGTGAATAACGGAGCCGTTTCGTACGTAATTGCGGCCTCGAGGAAGTCGATTTTCATAGTCACTGAATGATTCGAGGTGATCACACCAAGACTTGCCCCAGAAGGTTTTTGCAATAATTCGACCATTGATTCTAATCGGAGTTACTTTTTCGCCTTTTTTAGACATTTTTTCGGCAGCCTTTTCAGCCTTTCGCCGTGTTTCAGCGACCGAAACATAAGGTCGAAAATCATAATACATAAAACCCTCCCTCATTTTGCTAGCTTACTCTAAACAACTATTTCACTAATCACTGACAGCTGAGTTAATATCAAGCGTAACTATTTTTAGCAATTCATCGTTACCGAGCTCAGTCAGTAATGTCGCATCGCCTTCGCCCAAAAGCTCTTGAGACATGAATTGCTTTGATTCGATCAAGGCATCTATTTTCTCTTCGAGTGTCCCTTTACAAATAAACTTATGGACCAACACATTCTTTTTTTGTCCGATGCGAAAAGCCCTGTCTGTGGCCTGATTTTCAACTGCTGGATTCCACCAGCGATCAAAGTGGATCACATGCGATGCCGCTGTCAGATTGAGGCCCGTGCTGCCAGCCTTGAGCGATAGCACGAAGTACGGAGGCCCGTCCTCACGCTGAAATTGCTCAACCATTTCTGAGCGTTTTTTGATCGCAGTACCCCCATGAAGCACAAGCCCGGCTTTCCCAAATATTCCTTTCAAAAAAGCATCAATTGGCTCTGTCATTTCTTTAAACTGAGTAAATATTAGAACTTTATCCTGCTTGTCAGCAATCACCTCACAAATTTCTCTGAGACGCTGAAATTTACCGCTATCCGTTTCTAGAAATCGACCATCTTTGACGAACTGAGAAGGATGATTACAAATCTGCTTAAAACGCATCAGGTAAGATAAAATAACTCCTCGGCGTTTGATTCCTTCGATTTGCTTGATCTCGCGCGCCAGAGTTTCAACTGATTTTTGATAAAGGACGGCTTGTCCTTTTGAAAGCTGACAGTAGGATTTCATTTCTGTTTTTTCGGGCAGATCCTGAATCACTTTCTTATCAGTCTTTAGCCTTCGCAAAATGTAGGGGCTGACTAATTTTTTAAGTGGAGCATAGGCACTTTCTCCAGACTTTGATTTTCGTTTCATAAACGATTCAAAAACTTTTGATGAACCCAAAAGCCCAGGTGAAACGAAATCAAATAATGACCACAAATCAGAAAGACGATTTTCTACTGGAGTTCCTGTCAAAGCCAAGCGGTGCTGCGCTTTCATTAATTTTAAGGCCTTGGTTTGTTTTGCTCCTGGATTTTTAATGGCCTGAGCCTCATCAGCCACGATCACACCCCAGTGGGCATTGGCCACCCAATCAAGCTTTGAAAGCGAACCATAAGTCGTAATAACAAGATCAAAGTGATCATTTTTTGGTTTTTGATAGCCATCACCTGAAGGATGCGCAATCCAAAATTTAATTGTCGGCGCAAATTTTCTGAGTTCACCTCTCCAATTGCCAATCAATGAAGCCGGTACAACCAGAAGATTTTGAACCGCAGTCTTTGGTAATTGGCTTAAATGACGTTTTAAAAGTAATAAAGCTAAAACTTGAATAGTTTTTCCTAGGCCCATGTCATCGGCTAGGACTCCACCCAATCGCAATTGATTCAGACGGTAAAGCCACGCAACACCTTGTTTTTGATAAGGCCTCAGATTAGCATGAAGATATGTTTCTAAAGTATGCTCAAGCTTGCGATCAACTTCTGGACTTTGGATTTCATTTAGAATTTGAGTCAGCCATTGACCAGAGATGACGCGAACAAAAGAGTGCTCGTCCGCTTCTGCATCATCACCAATTCCGGTATCCACACCTGATAAAAGCCTCATCGCTTCAGCGAAACTTAAACCATCACCAGCGGAACGTGATGCCATTTTCCACTTCGCAAGAATATCACCCAGCTTTTCTTTGTCGACTTCGATCCACTGTCCTTTAAAAAAGATTAAATTTTCGCTAGATCTGAGAAGGTCTTGGATTTCCTTTTGGTTCAGTTCTTGTTCGCCCAAAACGACGGACATTGAAAAGTCCACAAGCGCGTCCACACCCATTTTGCTTGGTGTTTTGTCGCCAAGTTTAACTGAAATTTGCGGTCTATTGGGATTCTTGGCCTTCCACCAATTGGGAACTCGAACGGCGATACCGGCTTTTTCAAAAATGGGAATGTCTTTTAAGAAACGATGAGCCTCTTTCGGCGTCCAACTTAGTGTTTGATAAATGTCACCAGATTCGGTTAATTCTTTAACAAAAATACTTTCCTGAGAGGCCTTGTGAATGGGTGATAACAACCGCAAAAAAATACTCTTTTGCTGACTGTTGGAATATTCTTCTAAAGCACGATTGAGTGGAATATGTTGAATATTTCCCTCTTTTGAAACTTGTCGTGCATAAGTGGCGAGAAATGCAAAAGGTGTTTCAACCGAATTTTTATTTTCCGCAAGATGAAAACAAACCCGACCCAGAAGATTGACTGAAGAATGACGGCTCACAAAATAATCCGCGATGTCTTTGCCTGATTTTAAAATTTCAGATTGAAGTGTTGATCCAATCTCGCCCCATAAAAATGTCAGTGAATCTTGATTGATATACTCAGCGCCCTTCATTGGCGGAGCCATAATAAGAAATCGATTTAAATCGTCTGAATGTATATCAATTTTGACGGGATCATTTTTAAAGTCACGCTTTTCAAGGTTTGAAATTGTCGTAAATAATGAAAGATAGAGTCTAGAAAAATCTTTCCAATACGCAAACGCTGGATCTTCAGTGACCGTGTCTGTGGCGCTATCTAAATACAAAAGTCCAGCTCCTGAACCTTCCAGGAAGGCCTTCGTGAGCTCAGAAAACTCGTCAGCGTTTGCGCTTTCGACATATAAGCGGTAGTTGGGCGACAGTGCGATCACGGTCATGTCATGTGCCCTGAAGAACCTCGAAAACAACAGTTAATTTTTTCTGTCCCTTCAGGCGAAATGACCAAACACCAAAAAATAAGATTACTATAGGACCAATACGGATTAGATTCGAAATGTTTAAATGTCTGAAATGAGCTCAAAAATGGTTTGGATTTCTCAATTTTTTTTACAAATCTCATTGTCTAATTTCTCCAAGCCAAAGTTTTATGTAATCAATTTCAATAGCGGTGCTTAAATTTCAAAAAATATTCTCATTCTTTAAATGATAAAAGATTTTGTATGTAGCGAGCACGTCCGCTTTCGCATTATGGGCGTCATCAAGTTTTTTATCGAAACAGATTTTGTATAGTTCTTGAAGCCTCGGCCACTTGTAACCGCGGTTTCCAGGGATCTGACAATAGTTTGTTGAATTCAACATCGTACAAAAGCTTGGATGTTCGATTTCGGGATCAAATTCATTTCTAAACAGTTCACTTTGAAGTACGGGTAAATCAAATCCGACATTATGACAAACCAGACGGTTTGCTTTTTTGAGATCTATCATAAAAGCTTTAAGAGCCTGATTTATTGGGACGCCTTTTTTATCAGAAATTTCATTGGTGATTCCATGAATTCGCGAAGCTTCTCTAGGAATTTCAAAATCAACCCTAATAATGTAATCTGACTCCGCCAATATTTTTCCAAAATCATCTGCAATCAACCATGACAGCTGCACAATACGCGGCCAGCATTCTATATCTGCGTAATGCGCTTTATATTTTGTGGGCAGTCCGCTTGTTTCAGTATCAAAAAATAGATTTTTCATCTTTAGTCACCAAGGTTGGTCCAGAACGACGTCGTGATGTTGGTTTTAAAAGCCGAGGTTCAATTTTTCGGTACGCTGATTCATGTTTCAAAAAAGCATTAAATGATTCATGCGCCGCTTGGCTTGAAACACTATCGGGTAAGCCCATTAAATAAATAACATCTGGCCGATGTTGCATATAGCCCCAAAAAGTAAACTCCACCCAGTAATTGCGATCTTTACCATACTTCATATGGTTATAAAATTTTTGTTCGAAATTTTCAGCTCCATATTCAATTCCGTATTTTTTAAAATAATTAAGCCATTCATTTTCGGAATAACCCAATAACTGATAGGGTAAGCCGAATGCGGCATAAGCACCCTCACCAAATAAATCAGGTATAATTCGCGTATAGACAACATCTCCGGCTTGACCAGAAAAATGCATATCGAATTTTACTTCGAAAACTTTATTAGTTACGTATTCTCTTAATGTAAAAACCTCAAATTCTATTTTTATTATCTGATAAATACTAAGTCTTGAATCACAAATATTTTTTAGTGCTGTTTTTTGAATGCCATCAATTTTTAATATGTCGGCCATATCTAAAATACAGCTCCCGATGGTTTCTAAACCTTCGCCAAAAGCGGCATCAAATTGTAGCCATAAATTATAATATGAGGTTGTTATCGGGCTGTGTGGTGGAAAGCCAGGATCATACAAATCTTCTTGTTTGCAAAAGAATGAAAACATCGATTTTGCTGGAGGAAGTTCAATTATTCCTTCAAGCAAAACTGAAGTCAGATTTTGAACATTTACGTACACAGATAAGCTCGGGGAAAAACCTTGGTCCATCAGGGATTCTACGGAGCGGATGCTATCTGCATATTCATTGGCAAGTTCTTTGCCTTCCCGCAGATCCGCAATATCAACTAAGTTTTCAGACATTTTCTCTTGGAATAGCTTCTTAATTCGATTTGAAATTTTACCCATTTGCGACTTCCTTCAAAATTTTTTAAAGTGATACATGGTTTCGCTGTCGAAGTCACCCTTGCGTTACTCCCGCATTTTCAACTAGCTTAAAATTAAGCAGATTACATTGGACTCGGAACCGTATTTTCCAACGTTACCGAGATTGAGCTTTCTACCAAAAGGACCGCAAACTTGACCGTTTCTTTATTTCTTTAGAAACCGGGCCTCAGTACCAGGACGATCAATAAAGCTCTTCCGGACCCCATTTACCGCATTGGCGAATTTACGCGGCCCTGGCAAATCGATTAGTTTTCGATACAGCGATTGTCACGTATTGTGACCCGATATTTGCACTGACCTTTGCGTACCCTGCTTGAGCTGGCCATGTTCCTGCCGTCGTATCTTCCCGGAGACAGAGGCTAATTAATTTGCCCAGCTAATCACCGTATCACATGAAGCCACTCCAGCCTGACAAGAAGAAATGGGAACCTGAACATTCAAATACCAACGACCCGGTGTTAACTTACCGCTTGATGGGCGAGTGTCTGCCCCCATGGTGATGGTTCCGCCCCCCGCATTGTCCGTGCTGCCTTTTAATGACATCCAGTAAGCATTGTCAGTGTAATCACATTTCGACTTGGATACTGTCACATTTTTACCGGCGCGGGTTGGTCCAAAATCACTGAACCCAATTTCTGCCATATACCTCCCTACAGTTGAATCTGCAGCCGTGACATCAATTGCGGCTACAAAACTTTCACCAACAGGAATGAATGCGATGTACGAAGTATATATCTTACGATAGCTTTCCGACGCGTTAAACGTAAGCCGAACTGGCGTCCCCGGGCAATAATCAGTCACGACACCCGCTGGTGGTGGTGTTACAACAGCAGATGTGCAGGAATTAAAATGAAAACTTGGATTACTTAAAACTCCATTCGTGCAAGTTACCTGTTGCGAAGTACAAGGTGCCGTCGCCGAAGAAAATCCCGTCGCTGTCGCACCATGAGCTAGCGTTGTACTTCCGAAGCTACAACTTGCAGCAGCAGGTGGGGGCGGCGTAACGGTACAAGAACAAGTCCAATCGGCAGAGCGATCTGTGACGTTTTGTTTTTGACCATCGTTAGCGCTAGTACAAGCCACGACTCGTAACACTGGGCGCTGATTCATTGG
>JAYUWH010000035.1:0-6406 GCA_043753645.1 Bdellovibrionales bacterium | reverse complement strand
CAGGATAGCGGCAGACTTGTTCGTTACCAGAGTACGCGCCCGAAGAAATCATTTTACAAATGGCTTCGGTCGAATAAGGTCCCTTAACCTGATCTGTTTCTAATTTAATAACCCAAAGAAGCGAATTTTCTTTCATAATCATTTATTATAAAAACTCTTCCGCAATGTTACAGCTGATAGAAAGATTAAATACCCAACTCATGACCAAGGTCTGCTCTTGGAACCAGCCTTAGTTCCATATTGGAACCGAAATGCGATGGCAAATACTTGTAACTACTACTGAATACTTAATAGAGCGACAGCTTTTGGCATAAGCGTTGCTGTAAAGACTTCCATGATGAAATGGTTAATTGCTACATACATTCTGATAGTTTTAGTTTTTTCAGCTAAAGCTAGTGCAATTAGCCTTGAATCAAACCCTGCTTTAAACAATTTTACTCATCCGGCGAAAATTTCTAACGTCATAGAGGTTCAGGATCCCCTCCCAGAAGCTATGAAAAAGACGTTCCGCCAGATGAATATTGATTCTGCTATAGAAAACTCTGTTGGGTAAAACTGACATCCGTTTTAGTGCCTCAGTCGTGGCCCCTCCTCGGCTGAGGTTCAAGTTTTTCTTCGAAAAATTTACTTTCAAAATTTAAACTCGTTTTACCTTTGCGCCAAGCTGTCTAAGTTTTCCTTCAAGATTTTCGTAGCCCCGATCTAAATGATATATTCGACTAACTGCTGTTTCACCCTTTGCAACAAGACCCGCTAGAACTAGCGAAGCGCTGGCCCGAAGATCCGTTGCCATGACCGGTGCGGCAGTTAAACCATTCGGGCGTCCACGAATCACTGCGACTTGAGTTTTAGGGGTGATATCAGCACCTAAGCGCATAAGCTCTGTCACATGCATAAAACGGTTTTCAAAAACAGTTTCCGCAATAATGCTTGTGCCATTCGCTACCGTCATCAATGCCATAAATTGTGCTTGTAAATCAGTTGGAAAATTAGGATGAGGCGCTGTCGAGATATCTGCCGCCTGCCATTTAGAAAGCGCGTGCACACGCATTGTGGTTTCGGTACAATCAATTTTAAATCCGCACTCTTTCATTTTACTAATCAAAGCTTCTAAGTCGTGAGTGTTACAATTTGTAACAGTAACATCTCCGCCCGTGATGGCGCCTGCGATAAGTAATGTTCCGGCCTCGATCCGATCAGCAGTGATTTCATGACTTGCTGGCTTTAATTTATCGACACCTTCAATAGTAATAACGCCGGTACCGGCGCCGGTGATTTTCGCGCCCATTTTAATTAAATAGTTCGCTAGGTTTGCAATTTCAGGTTCTTTGGCCGCATTTTCAATAATCGTTTTGCCTTCTGCCAAGGTCGCCGCCATCATTAAATTTTCAGTGCCCCCAACAGTTTGCTTTTCAAAAAGAATTGTAGCTCCAACAAGTTTTTTAGCTTTTGCTAAGACGTACCCTTCTTTTAATTCAATTGATGCTCCCAAAGCTTTCATAGCATCTAGATGCAAATCGATCGGTCTAGTTCCGATGGCACACCCACCCGGCAGTGAAACAACAGCCTCACCGTATTTTGCTAAGATCGGACCTAAGCATAAAATGCTTGCTCGCATTTTGCGAACTAGATCATAACTTGCCTCAACAGATTTTAATTTTTCAACGTGCACTGAAAAATTGTTTCCGTCACGAGATGTTCTGCAGCCAAGACTAGCAAGCAAATCTGCGGTAGATTCAATGTCTTTTAGAATAGGAACATTTGAGAATTTGTGCTCGCCTTCAGCTAACAAAGTTGAAAATAAAATAGGTAGGGCAGCATTTTTTGCACCGCTAGCTTTAACAGTGCCATTTAGTTGTTGGCCACTTTGGATTAACATTTTGTCCACGGGAAGGACCTTTCGCTAAAAGATTTATCGAACTAAATAAATATTATCGAACACCTTTTATGATTCGATCAAGTCCTGATAAGTCTTTTATTATTTGCACAGTGGAAAAAAAATTTAAAGATTGTAAATGTTTAAGCATTTCTTGGCCCTGTGTGAAGCCCATTTCAAATGCTAAAAGGCCCGGACTATTTAAATGGCTTGCAAATCGTTCGGACCAATTTTTTAAAAGCTGAAAACCATTCTGTTCAGCAAATAAAGCTTCTAAAGGTTCATATTTCTTAACCATAGTTTCAACCGCTGGATCATGTCTATCAATGTAGGGGGGGTTCGCTAAAATAATATCGAATTTTTCGGCTTCATCTAGAACGCTGGAATCATTAACATCAGTAAGCTTTAATTGAGCACGATCAGTTAATTTCAAATTTTCGCAATTCTGCTGCAAGTACTTAAATGCCGCTTCTGATTTTTCAATACCAATTAATAATGCTGACGGGTGATTTTTTAAGATCGAAAATCCTACACAACCTGTGCCCGCGCCCAGATCAAGAACTTTTGGATTCTCTATTTTTTTCTCTTTAATAAAATCTAGTGCCAACTCAACCAAGTGCTCAGATTCAGGTCTCGGAATTAAAACCCCGGGACCAACTTTAAAAATCTGGCCGTAGAAACCTTTTTCTTCTGTAATATAAGCAACGGGTTCACCAAGACTTCGGCGCCGGATGGCTTCACGGCACACGCTTACTTCTGATTCATTCAGTGGAGATTCATATTTCATATACAGCTGCATGCGTTCCATTTTTAATGCGTGAGCAATTAAAAGTTCTGCATCTAAACGAGGTGTATCCATTTTTTTATCTTTAAAAAATTGAATCGATTTATCTAAAACATCTTTTAGTTTCATTTATTAAGAATTAGCCGTTTGTTTTTTTAAGGCTTCCGATTGAAAATGTGCAATCAATGGATCGATTAAATATTCTAACTGGCCACTCATCACTTGATCTAATTGGTGAATCGTTAAACCAATGCGGTGATCTGTTATGCGCGATTGCGGATAGTTGTACGTGCGTATACGCTCTGAACGATCACCCGTTCCGATTTGATCAAGGCGCGCATCAGAAGCTTCTTTCAACACTTTGTCGTCTTCAAGACGCTGTAGCTTCATGGCTAAAATTTGAAAAGCGCGCTCTTTATTTGAATTTTGTGATTTACCCTCTTGGCAGTGAACTAAAATTCCAGTTGGCAAGTGATGAAGCCGCACCGCTGATTCAGTTCTATTCACTGACTGTCCGCCGGCACCACTGGCACGCATAACATCGATCGTAATGTCTTTCATATCAATTTTTATTTCATTCACTTCAACTTCTGGAATAACCGCCACGGTAATCGTCGACGTATGAATTCGTCCAGCCGCTTCGGTTTTTGGAACTCGCTGAACACGATGAACGCCAGATTCAAACTTCATTTTTGAATAAACGGACTCACCCGATATCATCGCGATAACTTCTTTGGCTCCGCCGACGTTGCCGTCGACGTACGACATCATTTCAGCTTTCCAACCTTGACCCGATGCATAGCTGGCATAAGCGCGAAAAATTTGTTCTGCAAATAAAGAGGCTTCGTCTCCGCCGGCGCCCGCACGAATTTCTAAAAGTATATTTCGATCGTCATTAGGATCTTTTGGAATTAAAGCTAATTTTAACTGAGTTTCGATAATTGGGATGTCCGTCTCAAGCTCTTTTAACTCTTCACGAATCATTTCTTTCATGTCGGCATCAGATTCTGAGGTTAATAATAACTTACTGGCTTTGAAATTAGTCGTTTTCTTTTTGTAGTCACGGTATAGCACAACAATTTTTTCTAAATCAGAAAGCTCTTTCATCAAAGAACGGTATTGCTTCTGATCTGAAGCTACGTCCGGACGTTGAAGCGCCATATTGACTTCTTCATACCGTGATTCAACTTGGTCTAATTTTGAAAACATATTTTCAATCCTTAGTTCCTGAAAAAGAGTTTGTGTATGTAAAAAACAAAAGCGGCTTTGTGGGCCGCTTTAAATATACGCGCTTCCGAAAGGAAGAGCTTTCGATAATGTAAGTTATTTCGCTGCAGGTTTTGAGTAACGCTTTTTGAAACGATCGATACGACCCTCAGTGTCCATAATACGTTGCTTGCCTGTGTAAAACGGATGAGACGCAGACGAGATTTCAACTTTGATTAATGGATATTCTTTACCGTCTTCCCACTTAACCATTTCTTTTGAATCAAGTGTTGTTGTTCCTAAGAACGTGTAATCACAAGACATATCTTTAAATACGACGGTTTTAACTTTCGGATGCATATTAGGCTTCATAACGGTTCCTTTATATTGATTTCAAAGACTACGGTGATAGCATAATCATTGGTCGTGGCTCAAGGGAAAAGCACCGACTAAGAAAAGTAATCCGACAGCGACATCCTTACAAAATATTTAATTTTGTAAGCGTCAGTACTGTTTTTTATTAACAGATTCAATTAGTTAGGCGATATTTATGCGGGTTGCAGTTGTTATTGGTTCAACAGGTTTAGTTGGCCGCCTGCTGGTTGGAAAACTAGCCCGTCAAGGTAGTTGGAGCCAGGTACTGGCTATAGCTAGAAAAGAAGCCCTGTTTGATCATCCAAAAGTTCGAACCATTCGTTTTGATTTTTTAAGCTGGGATAACCTGGATTTGCAAATTAGTTCTTTTGCCGGGGCCTCTGCATCTTTTGATTTCTTTTGCGCCTTAGGTACCACTATTAAATCTGCAGGTAACGAAGCTGCATTTAAAAAAATAGATCATGCGGCTGTTGTGGAATTCTCAAAGCTTGCCGTGCGTCGGCACGCAGAATCACTGCTGATAGTTTCCAGCCTTGGTGCGGATGCAAACTCGAAAAACTTTTATCTCAAAACAAAAGGGGAGATGGAAATCGACGTGCAAAAAATAAAAAGTAAGAACACCTATTTTTTGCGGCCCAGTCTGCTTTTGGGCGATCGTGATGATTTCAGATTTACAGAAAGATTTGCCGCGATTGCATCTAGTCTATTTTCATTTACGCTTATTGGGCGTCTAAAAAAATACCGGCCTATCCGTGCCGAGCGCGTTGCCCAGGCTATGGTGCAAATATCAGCCAAGAAAAAAACGGCTGAGAACTTTGTCGAAAACGCCTCATTACACGAAATTTAACTTAATTTATTCGCTGATTTCTAGGTTGGGAACTAGCACAGATTTCAATTGAAGACAATCATTTTCAAACTTAAAAACTAATCCCACTTTTTCAACGGCGTTATTTTTTAATGAAATATAAATGTCTGTTCCATTATTAGGATCCGCTTTTGGCTCATCAATATTTATTGGACCATCCGTTAATTTTTTCACGATGTCGATAATAGTTGAAATTTTTTCGGGGCAACCGACATCAGACTCTGGCTGGCCCATCCACACAACATCATCATTCGAAAGCATGCTGCGAAAAACCGAAAAGTTTTTGCTTTGCAGTTCTGAAAACAATTTTTGCTTGTAGTCAGAAGTTTTAATACAAAGTTTATCTGTCGGCAGCTCTAAGGACTCTAAATAGGCACTAAGCACATGGTGTGACTCACAACTAACCGGTCCTAAATAAAATTCCCATGGCTTTAGTGTTTTTGCATAATTTAATATTTCAATCGCTTTAGCTTTGTTTTCTTTAAGTGCGAAATGGGCCAAATCAACGGCAAGATCGGCATACATGCCTTCTTTTCGAAACTTAGAATCACCTTCTATTGAAAAGTAAACCTCGCGGCAATTTTCAACATGATTTTTAAATTCGAATTCAAGCTCTTCGATTTTTTTCAGTTGTGCAATTTTACTGGCTGACTGCTGACATTCACTTTGGATATTTGATGAAATAACTGGTGATGTCTCGAATTGTTCTTGGGACATCACTTCAGATTCAACATGCTCGCCTTTGATTTTTGATAGAGTTAAATAACCAATAATACCAACTATAATAACGGCGGCGCATGCAATCACAACAAAAGCGATTTGTTTTACTTTAGCTTTTTGATCGTTTTGGTTATCCATTCATACTCTTCAAAAAGTCAGAGTTCGTTTTTGAACGCTCAATTTTATCCATTAAAAATTCCATCGCGTCGACGACATTCATCGGGGCTAAAACTTTACGAATAATCCAAAGTCGATTAAGATCCGCCTTGTCGATAAGTAAATCTTCTTTTCGAGTTCCTGATTTGTTGATATCAAGACATGGGAAAATACGTTTTTCCATCAATTTTCGATCCAAGTGAATCTCAGCATTACCTGTTCCTTTAAATTCTTCGAAGATAACTTCATCCATGCGCGATCCCGTATCAATTAGGGCTGTGGCGATAATTGTTAGCGATCCACCCTCTTCGATGTTTCGAGCAGCTCCGAAAAAACGTTTTGGCTTGTGCAAAGCATTTGAATCTACTCCGCCGGATAATATTTTTCCCGACGGTGGTACAACAGTATTGTAAGCGCGCGCTAA
>JAYUWH010000034.1:0-6497 GCA_043753645.1 Bdellovibrionales bacterium | reverse complement strand
TTAAAGTTTCGTACCCCTTTATTTTACGTCGCGTAAGTGACACTTAAAAAGGAATAGGCAAATGAAAAATAACTTACTTATATCAACATTACTTATCTCAGTTTTACTTAGCGCCTGCGGAAGTACGGATTCTAATCCCTTAGAAAATTATCAAGGGATCAAAGGGACTACGCCAACGAACGAAAAAGCTGTCGTGCAAACAATCGTAACACCAGATCTTTTTGTACTTGAAGTTGATGGATCCAACGAAATTAACGTCGGACAATTTACTGAAGGTGAATCATCGAGTGTGCTGTTAAAGATCACGCCAAAATCGACGGCCATAACAAGTTACAGCATCGAGATGTCTGATTTTTCAAATTTAAACCGCCCTGTGCTTGAGCGTGCCGAATCAAACGGAGTTTATTCTTTAACGTGGCTGGCACCTGTTGGCACGATACCTAACGGTGGTCTATTCAAAACCTTTCATGTAAAACTACAAATCACTGTTCGTGAAGCTACCAATCGCCAGCTGATTGGTGCTGCCAGTATAAAAACTTTAGATGTAGTTGTTAATCGAAATAACTTGCAGCCAAAACTTGTTGGAAGAACTGATTTATCAAAAGGTGTTGATGAAGGACAAGTACAATCATTTACCGTAGATGTTATGGATCCTACAAGTGCAGTGAATCCAAAATTACCAGAAGTTCAAATCACCCCCTATATCAATTCAAATACTGAAGCCTACCGCGCAGATGGCAACCGGTATTTAGAACTTGATGATAAAAAAGAAATTAATCCAGAAAAACTTCCGAATAACGTTTATCGCTTTTATTACAATTTATTGGTCGAGAATTTACCCTTAGATCGCGATCGCCGTGGCCAAGAAATTCCGGCGGCCACAACTGTTGACATGTGTTTTTTAATGCGAGCTTTAAGTGGTTCTGGTACATCATCAGATCAAATTCAAGTTTGCACGAAGGCCCGTTACGCATCTCAACCGCCGGTAATTACATTTGCGGATATTGCTGAAATAAAAGCAGGTCATGAATCTACTATTTCAATTCATATATTAACTGCGCACCCACTAAGTGCTGTTGTTGTCGCAAAATCAGCGGGAATTATTGCAAACCTAAGCGGAAAAAAAGAAATAACATGTGCTTCCGAATCTGCCGATAAGAAAAATTCACAGATCTGTGTGATCAAGTGGACTCCGGCTTGCATATCTTCGACAGCATCTATTGCGATAACGGTTAAGGCCGATGCTACGTTGGCAGATAAAACCAAATCTACAACTGTCATAAAAAACTTAATAGCAATTCCAGACTTGGAATTGTGCCCCATCGCTGCTTCAATTAAAAAAGGAGCAAAGTAATGAAAACATATTTACAAAAATCAATACTTTTAATTTTACTAACCAGCACGATAGCCCATGCCGAAAAAAAGTCATTAACCAATGAATTTGAAACTTTAGGTGACAACAAAGAAGTTATTGAGCGGGTGCAAAAACTCGATAGCCGCCAAAAAGTCCGTGTCGTGCAAAATCGCATGATGGATCGAAATAATCGTCTAGAAGCTGCACTTAATTTAGGTTTATTATCGGGCGGCGACAGCTATGTGCAGACAAAAAGTTTGGGTGGAATGTTACAGTATCATTTAACGCCTAGATGGTCTTTTGGAGTTAGCTATGAAAAAAACTACAATACATTAACCTCCGAAGGAGCCCGCCGCTACGACACAGCCTATGCCTGTCAGCAAGCTGATGCAGCTTGTCCCGAGCGCTACCCATCGGTTGATTTCCCGCTAGATACAAAAATGGTATCCGTTAGTTTTTATCCCATTTATGGAAAGCTAAATTTATTTGATTCAGGAATTGCGCAGTTCGACTTGTTTACGACATTTGGCTACGGTCAAAAAACAATGAATTCTGGAGTCAGCAATGTGTTATCCGCAAGTTTGGGCGTAGGACTTTGGCTGAATTCTTTTCTAACAGCACGACTTGAAGGTCGCTATGAAAATTACAAGGACTTATTGCAAACTGAAAAGCGATTGCAAAATGCGGTTTCTGCGATTGCAAGTATTGGAATAATGTTATGGTAAACACGGCAAAGTTAGTTGCTATAAGCCTGCTTATTCTGATTTCGAATTTTGCTGTTGCCGGCACTGACAGTGTAACCTTAGAAAATGCCCGTAGCGAATTTGCTAAAGGTCATTTTGGAAAAGCTATCGAACTTTATTCACAAATTCCTGCAGGCAGTGATTTTTGGTTAGATGCCCTCGAAGAAAAAGCTTGGTCTTACACACGCCAGGGCCAGTACGAAAATGCTTTGGCTGAGTTACATTCGATAACTTCAACAGTTTGGAGTTCTCAGGTAGGTCCAGAAACTTATATGCTATCGACCTTTGTTTCCTTAAAGATTTGTGCCTATAAAGATGTTGTGAAAAAGATCAATTTATTTAAAAAAAGAATGCTTCCGCGCGTGGCAGCTCTTGAAACGTTAATAGCTAAGCCACTGACCGAAGATTTTGTAGCGCTTTCTGAAAAATTAAAGACTGAAAAAGTGACGATGATGTCCTTAGGACAGCAAGCTGAAAAGTATCCACGTTATTTTTTTCGTGATCAAATTTTGCTTTCAGAAATTAAATTAGGGAACTCAGCAAAAATCAGTGAGCGTCTACAGCAACTGGCCAAAGAGGACCTGCAAGAGATCTCTTTAAATTTAAAGAAAATGAAAGTCATCGATGTTGAGCTTATTCAAAAAATGATTTTAACAGATGTTAAGAATAAGAAGCAGGATAATGAATTGAAATTTCCTAAAATAGATCGTGATCAACAGCTTATTTTTCCGGTGACGGATGAAGAAGTTTGGATCGACGAAGTGGGTCATTTCCAAGTGAAGACAGATCTTTGCGAAAAAAGGAAGTCATTATGAAAAAATTAGTTTCGTCAGCAGCATTAGTCACCTTAGCGGTCTTAGCAGCGTGCAATGCTAAAAATACGGATATGCAAGCCCCCCCAGAAACCTTCCAAGCAGTCACGATCGAGGCAGCACGTACCCAGACCTTGGCAGATCCCAAAGTGAATATTCTTTTTGTGGTCGATAACTCGGGATCAATGAAGGGTTATCAAGATAAGTTAGCGCAAAATATGAAACTATTTTCAGAAAAATTTTTTGCGAATTCGCGTATTGATTATAAAATTGGAGTTGTTCCAGTTTATGATTCTAAATATCTGAATGATCAAACAGTTTATGCTCATGGACTTCGAAAAATGAATGCTTTAGGCCAGCTAGTTCACTTAAAGGGCTTAGTGGCTAGCGACAATCAAAACCAAGTTTTCGTCACACGGCAAACGAAAAATCCGCAGCAAGTTTTAGAGCAAACTGTTGCGATAGGCACGCAGTGGGGTCCCGAAGCCGAGGAATCTTTCTCGCCGGTGCTGGCAATAACTGATGCAACGATCAACGCTGAAAAAAACCAAGGCTTCTATGAAAAAGATGCCTATCTGGCAGTTATTTTTTTAACAGATGCTGATGACGTAACGCCAGGGCTGTCGGGTGAGGATTTCTACCAGCAGTTGGTTGATTTAAAGGACGGCGATATGTCTAAAGTATTAATAGCCGCGGCGCTACCGAATATAAATAATCATAGCGCTGAATGCACGACCGATGGTCGTGGACCTTTGCAGGCGTTCCCTGCATTGCTAGCGAAATCGGGCGCCTTATATGCTGATTTATGCTCAAAAAATTTCGGCAGTAAATTGGCAGATTTTGGAGCCTTGTTAGTGGCCCGGGTTGGTGCCCAAGCGATTAAAATTAATTTTACACCTGACATAACTTCATTACAGGTTAGTTACGGGCCAGCAAATTCCAAAGAATCTGAGCGGATTGAAATTCCACGTGGCACAGGATACTTTTACGTGCCTGAGACAGAACAAATTTTAATTAGTTCGGACTTTAAAGTAGCGTGGCAGCCAGGGTATAAGATCTTTATCAAAGCAATTCAGGCCAATTTAGGTAATTATAAAAATGGACGTCTTAATAAAATATGAATAATATATATTAAGATTTTTTCGCTTTTAAAAAATTAAGAAGTACATCACAGTTTTTATTAAGCTCAAGTATCTCTTCGTGAGTTCCGCCAGCATCCGGGTGGAACACACGAGATAATTTTTTTTTCGCTAAGTTTATCATCGCGCTATCAATAGCTTCTGACAGTTCAAAGCCATTCTTAGAGAAAAAATCAAGTGCTGTCTGGACCGGCTTTGGAGATATAAATTTTTCGAGCTCAGAAGCCGAATTTTTATTAGCTAACTTTTGCGTTTTTAAGCGTAGTTTTTGTTTTTGATATTGTAATTTTCGATAATCATTTTGCTTTTCTTTGTAGGCCTTCTGCGCTTCAAGTTGAGCATCCATAGGTGGTCGTTTTTCGAAGCTGGGCCTATTAACATTGAAACTGCCCAGAGTTGTGTTTAGCAAAGGCGTTTTTGCAGTCCCAGCAATTTCAACTTCGGTTTTCTGTTCTAGAAAATCTGGATAGCTTTGCTCGGTTTTTAGTAATGCTGCCCATATGTGTTTGCAAAGCTGGGCTTTTCTAGCTTGCGGGCACGAACAATTGGCTAAAATTTTCTGACTATCCATGGATTCAATTTTTAACGAAATTTTAATTGAAGTTGTCCCACGTATGTAGACTTGCACCTCGGTGTCAGATGGTTTTGTTGACGAAATTTTTCCGTCTTTGGCGAAGGCCTTTCCGCTGTGCCGAGCCTCGGGTTTAAAAAAGGATTCTAATGTTTCTAAAGAAATCGCATGCTCCTAAATTACTTTTTGCAGTTGATTAATTTCATAACAAATTTCTGTACAATAATTCCATCAACCGAATCTACCGTAACTTGCCCAAACTTTCCAACTCCATAATTTACCAGCTGCACTTGGGAATTTACCAAAATATCGGTATCTTCCCGTGGCGGGACACAGTCAAGGACTCCAGGCCGTTTATTAACAGCTCGAACGGCGCGAAGCAAATAATTGTCTGACACTGGCCCTTGCCAAACTTGAGTTCCAAATTCTGCAGATAACTGCTGGTGACCATGATTAGGGCCCGTCATCACTTGAACTTTTTGGGTTGCTGTCACGCCAGCATCTAATGCGACGAAGCCACGAAAATCAGCTTCTTCAATTTGAATCCCCATTTTTCGAGGTTTACGAATATGTAATGTTATTGCACATGTTGATTCAGCTTGTCGTACCCCCTGATCAACGCGCAAATCATATGCATCATAAAGAACGGAAAATGAAGAGCCATCTGGTGTTAGCACCACGTTGACGTGGCCTTGTGGACAACCTGCACCGGCGTATTCGACTCCGGTAAGCGTAACCTGTGCAAAAGCTGATGAAGCTAAAAGAAGTAGAGAAAAAATGCTTGTTTTCATAATATTTTCCTTACGATTAAGTTAATTTCAGGGACTTTGTGACCAAAGTTAGATAACAGATCTGGCTTAGCAAGATCAGTGCCGATTTAACCTCATCGGCCTTAGCGCGAAAATCAATATTGATAGTTCAGTTATCGCTGTCACAAGGATTTACAGTCAAATCATTTTCAAAAGTCATCTATTCGATTTCGCCTTGACCAGAATGTTGAAATATAAATCTGGAATTTTGTAAAGCATCAGCCCTTACCATAAGTTCTTGTAGGTTGTTTTTTTCAGAGCTTGGCATCCAGCGATCTGAAAGGTTTAAAACCACTTGCACAAGCAAGGATTAAATCTTAAAACTTAAGGTGTTATAAAGTAATTCGAAGCCAACTGCGCGGGTGGTGGAATTGGTAGACACGCAGGTCTCAGAAGCCTGAGTCGAAAGATGTGCAGGTTCAAGTCCTGTCCCGCGCACCACGCCAAATAGATTTGAGAATACGGCCGCGCTTTCAGCGGGCCTTCGTTTTTTCTCAAATCTATTTGAATGTCTTGATGGCTCCATTGTGACAACCAAGAAATCAACAAAAAATGGAAAAGTAAGCTGCGAAGTGACTGAGATAAAGTCGTACGGCAAAAGAGACTGCGGATAGTCTTTATTACTTCTTGTGCTTGATTACAAAACCTTAATTTACTGAAAAGGCGAGTTGGATTTTCCGACCGCAATAAAACATATACCATGCCCGCCGGGTCTGTGACCAGTTGGCGGTGGTACCAGTTTGATAAACATCTACAGATCCGAGCCAAAAATTTTAGAAGTTACCGTGTACAATTCCGCTTGCAACGGCGAGCAGCCGTCATCTGTTATTCCGAATCCTAGACAATCCGATGGTGGCTACGATGCCTTGACGAATTATATAAAAAGTTTGTAAACCTTTTTTTCTTCGAGGAGGCCTTTGGATCTTAGGGGTCGTATTTACTTTAAGGATTGTGGACTCAATGGTTCGAATTACCTACAAAATGGGCCAAGCTGCGATTCATGCGCACAAGTACGATCAAATTTCTTATTCGGAATTTAATAATTTGCTCTGGGCTAGCAGTCCGCAAG
>JAYUWH010000033.1:0-6499 GCA_043753645.1 Bdellovibrionales bacterium | reverse complement strand
AGGTCAATTTGCTGTAAACGAATCGCACCGCAAGAATGCAATGGCGGTGTCGCAGATTTTACTTATAGCCTTGCTTTCATTTCTTGTTTTGGTGCTTTGCTTAACTTCTTATATTATATTTTTTATGTCTAAAGTTAAGTCGCAAGCCGAAGATATTAAAATGGTTTTGCTAGATACCAGCGAAAAAATGCAATCAAGTCGTCTTTTTCTATCTGATACTAAAGATAAGCTTTCTAAAAATTCTTACGTGCTATATGCCAAATTGCATTCAGCAGCTGCAGTTGCAGCTAAATTAGATTTAACTGTAACTGAAAAAAACAAAAATATTCAGAGCGCTTTGCAATCAACAATTGAAAGTGCAAAAAACGCTGCATTAGGAAATGAAAATATGGCAGAACTTGTACAGGCCATCGAAAAAATACATGGTGACTCGACCAAGATTTCAAATGTTAGTAAAGTTATTGAAAACGTTGCTTACCAAACTAATTTGCTAGCCTTAAATGCCGCTGTCGAAGCGGCTCGTGCTGGTGAGCATGGAAAAGGTTTTGCAGTTGTTGCAGAAGCTGTCCAAGTTCTATCCCAAAAAGCTGCGTCTGCGACAAAAGAGATTAATGTTCTGATTAAAGAAAGTGTAGCTTCTGCGGAAAATGGTGCGCAGCTGGTCGATAAAGCTGCAAGTGTTTTTCAAAAAATCTCATCCGCTGTAGAGTCAGCAGATAAATTCATGCAGCAAGCTTCGGCTAGTTCCGATGGGCAAGCAAAAGACCTAGCTGAGATTGCCGAGGCTTTAGCTTACACTGAAATAAGTTCTGAAGCTGCCACCACTTGCATTTCTGAGCTAGAGACCACTGTGGCTGAAATACAAGAGGACTCAGGTCGTATTAATAAAATCACTAAGACCTATGTGGAAATAATTGGTCTTACTAAAAGCTAAATTTTTTTAGAGAATCAATATAAGATTGATTGATTACTTTCGCTACTTAACACTTGCGCCAACTGAGCGGTTGATTGCTTTGAAAAGTTTATAAAGCTTTTGAAATTAATTTCTTAAAATTCATTTGAATTTAGCATAACCAACGTACAATGATTTACGACTTCTATTCCAGCCGCTGTTAGCCTTTCCGCTAGCACCGCATTTTCACTCCCAGGATTAAATATGATCCGACGCGGGTGAAGATTTAGAATGGAGTTTGTTAAATTTGAAGAAATTTTTTCACCGACATACATCGTTAATGTGTCTACGGGGATTTTAATATCATCGAGCGTCGCTAGCACCGCAACATTTTTGATTTCTTTTAAATTGGGATTTATCGGAATGGGAATATGCCCGTGTCGCTGCAGAAGATTAAAAGCTTTAAAAGCAAAGCGATCGGGTTTATCAGACGCACCAAGGATAACGGCAATAAGTTTCATAACTAGGTCTCCGTACAAATAAAAATATCAAACTTTACTGCCTTTCGACACGTCAATATTTCGTAACAATATTTAAAATTCTCGACATTTTAATGGCTGTAAACTTAACTAAGTGTATGAAGTATATTAAAGAATTAATAGCCTTTATTCAAAATGTTGCCCACGATTCGCGAATTCCTTCTGCGGATAAACGAATTTTGCTAATATTACTAGCCTTGATTATTTCACCCATCGATTTAATTCCTGATTGGATTCCTGTCATTGGCTTCTTAGATGATTTTATTATGCTGGGTATCGTTCTTGATTATTTTTTTAACAAGCTAGATCACGAACTTTTATTGTCGCACTTCCCCTGGTCGTTAAAAGCTTTTATCCGAATTCGAAGATTCTCAGGTTGCATAACTTTTTTTACGCCAAATTGGATCAAAGATAAAATTTGGAGCTACAAACCGTCTGTCTACAAAAATACGTAAGACTCTATGCTTCGATTATTATTTATTAAATTATTAAAAATTAATACCCAAAACAAAGACCAGTCCGGCAACTCCCTTAAAATTATTGCTTAGTGGAAAATCTAAGTGAGGTACGATTTGATAATCCAAAATCTTTTTGTATATCACATGATTCCAACCAACTGAAAAACTATAACTATCTAAGTGGTAATGCGGCCGGCTGTTAGAGTTGAAAAAAACATTGTACGATAATGAGGAGTCGGCTGAGACCGTCTGACTTAACGAAAGACCACTATCTGATGAAAATAAATTCAACTTTTCTTGGTATTCGCCTTCGTTGATCACATTTAAATTATAATAAGTTGAAATATGAAAATTAAAATTCACAGCACCGAAAACCCCAGTACCCTTATCAGGATTTGCAAAGAATTCTAACTTGGGATTTATTTCATAAGTTTTCATATCAGCGGAGCTATCGAAGCGAAGCGAATGAGAAACTTTAAGCGGATCCTGCAACTCTATCCGCGGCTGAAAGGCAGTTCTAATTTTACCTAACTTTTTAAATAATCCAAGGCTGGCACCCACATTCTGTTCACGAGGGGTCTGCCGAAGATATCCCTTTTGCACGCCGCGATTTTCTTCGTTTTCATCGTAGGTTGTAAATTTCAGCTGCCAATATTCTTCCAAATTAGGTAGTCGCAAATTGACGTTTAAATGCGTTAAATTAGTTACATTCTGCCCTTCGGAAGAACTTGATATACTTTCAATTCTGACATTTGTCCCATTACGATGCTCGGAAAAATCTTTACGGGATAAAAATAAATCTATTTTTTCAGCGACTCCGTTAAAAAATTTCGACATATATAGATCGCTTTTGATGAAAACTTCTTCCCAAGATCTTTTTTCTTCAGTTTTTTGCTCTTCTTCAGCATGCGCGAAGCTATTATTAATACAAATTAGCACAACTAATTGCATAAAAAGAATTCTCAAAAAGGTTTTTAGCCTGAATCTCAACGGATCTCCAAAGATTTTCATTGAACATTGTTTACCATTAATCTTAATCTTCTCACATGAAAAACATCAAATTTATGTTTTACTTCATCTTTTTAACACTTAGCAGCCCGACGTTCGCTTACTCACCAAGCTCTGGCAGCGTTAATGCTATTTTTGGCCCTTACGCCTATAAAACTAATTTTGGCGGATCTGATTCAGGCGTAACCTCACCTTACCGCGGTGGTTATGGCTTGATGGCTGTTGGTGATGTGAGTGATTGGGGAAGTTTAGAAATTGCAATGTTCGACATGCACAAATTATACGTGCGCCAGCAAAGTGGCCTTTTCGTTGCCGAGGAAAAAGAGGTCGTGCACATTACTATGGGGTACAGATGGTGGTTGAATCATTATCTGTCCACATCACTGACGTTTTATTCTTCCTATTCTTTAGGAGATCCTCGCATAATTCATAGTGATTTTCCGATCGGGGCAGAAATAGATACTTCGGCAAGGGATACGACTGAATACGGTTTTGACATTGCACTACAGAGTGAACTTTGGAGTTATGAAAAATATGCCGTCGTCGCCGATGCAAGATACTCGATATCCGTCACAAATAAGGAAAATGAAAAATCGGATCACTATGGATTATTTGTAGGTGTCAGGTATTTAGTTCAACAAAAATAATTTATATTGGTTTTTCATTTTTAGTTTTATACCACATATAGCTGTGAAAGAAAAAAGCAATAGCCCACTTTACCCAGATGGCCGTTGCTCCATACGAGTACGCGTAAATTCCAGTTGTTACAGAAGTAAATACTCCCATTGAGTGAAGATGCTTTCTTTGCGGGGCAATAATAGATAACAAAAAAACTAAAGTTGAAAGCCAACCGATGATTTCAATAAAGATTTTCATTTACGCATCGACTCCGCAGCATTTTTTATATTTTTTACCACTTCCACAAAGGCATGGATCGTTACGACCTATTTTAGGCGATTCACGCACTACTGTCTGGGGTTTTTCATGGTGATGTTGATGGCCTTCGCCTTCTTTATGCGTGTGAGCATCACCCTCGACAAAAAGCCACTTGCCACCTTCATTTTTTCGAAACTGTGAAACTTCGTGATGATCTAAAGTTTCGCCTTCGATTTCATAAGTGGCCGTAAATTCCACGGTGCCTTTTTTATCGTTCGCAGTACCCTTATCCGTTGAAAGAATTTTTAAGCCCTTCCATGTGGCCTCTTGCGCCCATTTTTTCGTACTTGCGATATCGAAATCACTTCTTGATTCAGGGGCCAAAGTATTTTTGATATAATCTACATCCGCTTTGGTATAAGCCGTATAACGTGAGCGCATTAATTTTTCGGCGGTTTCAGGAACTTGCTTTCCCGTTAAAAATGGTTCGCAGCACAACGCAAATAATTCTGAAGATCCGCATGGACAATTCATAAAACTCCCTAATTTGTGGAAATAATTTAAATAAGCTTATTTCTAATATATGTCATTTACTAACCGCGGGGCATTCGGGGCAATTATCACATCTTTTTCGGGAAGTTTTAAACCCTACTTTATGTCGTCTAAGTTTTAGACTAAAACCAAAGTTAAATCTTACATGGTCTGTGATTTGCGGTGAAAAGAATACGTCTTTACTACTTTGGAGGTAGCTCATGTCTTTTCCGCGATTAATGGCACAGTTTTTAATCACTCTGCCTATGGCTTCTTTGTTATTTTCTTCTTATGCGAAAGCGGAGCAGACGGCTTCATGTTACAGATTTGTTAAGAGCTCGACGGAACGAACATTCCCGGTTGTTACCAAAACTGAAACTTGGTGCTACCAGCAAGTTTCAAATTCCAAAAAAACCTTTGTATACAATGCCGATGAAGCCCGAGTAAAACCTGAAATGTCTTTTACTGTTGATGAAAACGGAATTATGACACATGCCTCATTGTTAAAAGGCCAGCTTACTATCCACACTGTTCGTGCACGCGAATTTAATCCATTTTCTATTCCTTTCAATGAGCCAAAGCACATGATGCCGATGATAAATTTTAAAACTTTAAATGTCTCGTCGATAAATGTCTTAAACTTTTTGGAAAACTCAGCTGCGCCAGAGGTTCATGATTTTTCATTATTCAACTTAGATAAATTTGAAGTCATCAACGGTCCCCTACCTTGGCGTGGATTCTGGTATCCGCGAAAGAACATGCCGATGTTAGGCCCCTTGTCTAAATACGACCGTTTCGTGCAAGCTCGTACTGGAGTTGATCCGGGCTCAGTCGCTTGGGAAAATCAAAACCATGCGTATCATGGAGTTGGCTGGTCTGGTCATTGTAATGGCTGGGCGGCCGCTACAATTCTTCGCGCTGAACCGGTGGTCGCAAAAACGGATCCTGCGACTGGCATCGTATTTAGTGTGTCTGACCAGAAAGGAATTCTTACGGAAGCCGATTATTGTGTAGGAGCTGCTTTCTTTGGAAATCGAAATTTTGGTGGCGGTAATAACGGCGATATCAAGCCTGAATTATTCCACAAAACAATTTTGTATTATATAGGAAATCTTCATAAACCGGTAGCAATGGATTACCATCCTGATTCGTCTGTTGATAATCATGTGGCTTCTGGATACGCGATGGATATTGTACCAACAGGTCCAAAAAGTTTTTCGGTTACAACGACTTTATCGATGCATGGATATGATAATGCACCATCGGATATTCCCGGAGTTGCAAGGCCCTATACAACTGTCTACCAGTACAATTTAACAACCGACGACGCAGGAAATCCTATTGGAGGCAACTGGTTAAGTAAGAATCCCGATTTTTTATGGGTGCCACTAAGCCCAGTAAATTGTCAAAAGTTAGATAATACTATGATCAGTGTGATTACCAATTTGTAATTAAATACGTTGTGGGAAAAACATTTTATTTTATTTCTGCAAAGTTTAACTGTTTTGATTCAAAGTATTTCCCGCTTAACCTAATTTTATGTTTGATTTTTTAGAAAAGTGACCGTCTCATTTTGAGATTCGGCGACAACTTTCAGCTTCTGTTAATATTTTAACATCATTTTGATCTGAGGACTACTATAGCGACTAACCAACCTATTAATTGCGCCCGATTTTTGAAATAGATTTGGGTTGGAGAGAATCCATGATTCAATTTATTCTTTTACTGTTGTCTTTATCGTTTCAATATAGCCAAGCCGCAACAATTGCAAAAAAAAATCTTTGCACGATTACTATTAATTCCAATGAAGAGGCTGAATTATTTAAAAAGCATCTGCCTGCTAAAGATTGGAATTTTATAGAACTTACAACGGAAGATGCGCAAAGCGAAAATAAAAATTGGTTTCAACAGGCGTGCAAAAAGAATATTTCTTGCGATATCTTAGTGATTTCTGGACATTTTGGCGGAAGTTTTTTTGGAAAATCAAAGTTTAATCTTTCGATGGACGAACTCGAAACGCGTTCTTGCGAAAGTGATTGCAGCGGCATACTTAATAACCCAAAAGAGGTGTTTTTATTTGGTTGCAATACATTGGCAACTAAAGATGTCGATTTACGTACACCAGAACAATACATGCAGGCGCTGTTGGCTGATGGATTGCCTGCAACCCAAGCCAGTCAGGTTGTATCTTTTCG
>JAYUWH010000032.1:0-19761 GCA_043753645.1 Bdellovibrionales bacterium | reverse complement strand
ATACCCCCAGTAACTCTTAGGCTCGTCCGCTTGAGATACCCAAACGAACCGATCCGACATCAGTGACGGTATTTTAAGCCAACATCGGCGACTGACCTAAACACCGAAAGCAACCTAAGCTGCTAAAGAGTAGCTATCGTTAGATAGTACAAGTTGAATGTTTTTAACGAGGTCCTCATTCTCCCCGGTATGCTCCTCTTGCTTCTGCTTCCACGTCGAAGCCGTTACGCCCCCACATAAAATCTTTACTTTGAATAATCTATCTTAAATTTGTTCAAAAAATAAGAAGTTTAAAGCTGGTGTGAAAACTCTAATTCTTACAGAGAATTTCACTTTTTATCTTTTTTGTGTAAGATTTCTGGGTGGTGCCAGATGAATTGTAACTGTTAACGCACAGAATTATAAATATTGCTAATCAACCAAACTTTGTAGAGAAATCTTAAGATACCTATGAGTTATGCACCAAATCCCCAGCTTTTTCCACAATACACGGGCTTTTTCAGTGTCATAAAGACCCTGAATTGTTCATTTCACTTTTTTTGAAATTTGGATTTTTCGTAGTTATTTATTATGCATGATACTTTTTAGTCATATTACTAACGGGGAATAATTGAAGGTTTAACTGATAAACGCGATCACCTTTGCCAGCTAAGCGGGCAATTGAATTATCCTTATGCAATGACTTACGCATCTGACGTAATTTAAATTTCAACTCGTCAAATTCTTTGGCCGTTAATGATATCGTCAGCGATCCGAATTCGCGCTCGTTAGCTTCATCTTGGTATAAAGATTCCAAACCTAAATACATTAACTGCATCTGTAATTTTCGAACTAAAGCCGAAGGAATTTCTTCCGGAGCTTCGGATGGTTTTCCTTTGGTAATTTCCCCGGTCGCTGGATCTTTTACTAACTCGCCCGATTTAATTAAATTCTCGAAAGCGTGTTCAATTTCATTTTCTGAAGCTTTGCCACGAAGTAATTCTTTAAGCTGAGCAATTTGAAACGTAACACCCACCTGGTCGACCAAGGCATAAATAATCCAGCCAATCCAATTCGGAACTTTTTCTAAAACTTTGCGATCGAATTCTCCTAATTTAATTTTTTGATCCATGCGATATTCAGATAACTGCTTCAGCGCATAGTTGCGATCCGCCGGATCTTCACACTGATTAAAGAAAACCAAAAACTTAAATTCTTCGGTTTGCGATTTATTTAAAGCACAAGCTTTCGCGAATTTTAAAACCATATCGGGAGATAAATTTCTTTTTCCTTCGATGATCATTTTCAAATAATTTGGAGATTTGATATCAGCCGCAGCGGAAAAAATCGCATAGGAATAAGAGCGAATCGAGGTTCGAGTTTGCGCCTTTTTGAAGTGGTAAAAATCACCTAAAAACAGACGGTAATCCATATACTCTGATAGAACAGGCATGGCAGCTGAAGTAGCTGAATTCTCTGGACTTTGATTTAACAGACCGACTGCGTTTTCCATAATTCTCCCACAAAAAAAAGCCTCTGGTTTTTCTTCCCATGAGGCGTCTATTTTGACAAGCTTAATCTGCTAGCAAATAAAAGAAGTTAAATTCTAAACTTTAGTTACTTAAAACTAAAGTTACACGCCCGATTGTCATATTGCCACGTGTGTATAGCATGACACTATCAGCACCTTGACCGATGACAGTGCGATCTTGTAACCAAAAACTTTGTTGCTGTTGGTAACCACCTTGAAACTGTACTTGTCCTTCGTTAAATCCGTTAATTAACAAATCAACAACTGAAGCTTCATATTGCGAAGATCCTGAAACAATCACTTGAGTAATTGTCATACCTTGGTAGCGACCCAAATCAATATACTGACTTAAATCAACTTGATCATTTCCGTAGGTTGCACGGTTAATGTTGATATCTAAACGCTGTTGACCATATCCAGGAGGATTTTCGTACGGAGGCGGCATGATCGGACCTGGGCCCGGAACATATCCTGGTGGGGGATAAGGATTGTTGTCACCGTTGTCTTGCCCAGCTTGTAAAACTTCGATTTGGATATCGCGAATAATTGTAGAACCATTCACAACAAGTTGTAACGAACGAATCGTTTGTCCTAAAATTAATCTTTGATTTGCGACCAAATTTATTTGGTATCCCGGATTTACTTGCTGAGCAACGATACGGCCGTCAGCAATTAATTGCACAATCGTGCGAGACGAACTGTTTGGCTGAGTGTTCGCGCGGACAGATAAAATTTCTGCGCCATCATCATAACGGCTGAAACCAGCTAACTGAAGTAAAGGTAATCTTTCATTTGTTACCGAGCGACCGACATAAACAGTTTTAACTTCGCTTTGCCCGTAGCTTGGCGGACGTGGATAATTGTCATGGCGATGGATTGGCTCGTAAGGATTAGATTCATACGGGTTTGGATCGTAGGCATTGCGACGGTCTTGTGGTCCGTTAATGACCCCAGGATCTTGTCTAAAATTTCCGTCTTCACCTTCGTGATAGGTCGGCAATTCTATAGATTTCGTGCGTACTATTTCAGCACGAGCAACACAAGCGGTTGAAATAACTATTAAAACGGACTTAATGAAAATTTTTTGAAACATGATACCCCCATAAATTTTTTGGTTTTCGCTTTCATAACGAGATTAACGATAAAACCAAAGCAATTATAGGGCCTATTAAAATAAAACTAATCGGGGCCAATACAGCACTTCTTAGAAAGCTTTAACCTTAGATTCAAATTCGCGAACTTGCTCGATTGAAAGTTCTGGCTTCTGCACTTTGGCAACAACCATCCAAATCGCCGCTGAATCACTACCCTTATTATAAGCCAGTTTTAATTTCAGTTGTCCTAAACCGTTATTATTTACCAGGCGAACATCAGTAATTTGCTGAGCAAGTTTCTGCGAGTACGAACTTGCACTTGTTGCCAGATCATAATTTTTTGTTAGATCAGAAATCTTGGCGACACTTGCATCAACTTCAGATTTAGTTCCTGACACAACTAACGGTATACTTAAACCGATTATTTCTTTATCTTTCGTTGTTAATAAAGCTCCCATACCGGCACGGCCATTTAAAACTTCAAACGAAGAGACCTGCAAAGTATCGATGCGCTCGGAAGTTTGCGCTCCGTTAGCAGTATTAGCGATGTACGTGTTCATCAAATCGAAACCGTAATTTGCGGAAACATTTTCTTGCACTAGAAAATGCATGTCGGCAAAGGCATTTCTAAAAACAATTCGCGTGTAAGCACCCGACATTTTTATTTTGGCATACGCATTTTCGCAACCGCCATCAACATCAAGGCACTTTAAAAAGCCGCCCTGAAATTCTAAAGCTCCACCGCCGGTTGAGGCAACTGCCAGCTTCATCATGTTAGAATCGTTCGTGGCTTTTAAGCGATAAACCTTAACAACTCCCGTAGCATTAAGTGATTCATCAACAGTTATTTCAAGAGTCACGTCGCCAGATGATTTTGCGCGCGATAACTTTGCTGTAACGATAGCTTTTGCAAGATTCAAATTCGTTTTTTGTTGGTCGGCCGAAACTTTCGTGCTGTAGGCTTTAAATTCTGGCATCAATCCATCCATGCCAGCTGTTGTGTAAAATAAATCCTTAGATTGTCCTCCTGTTTTTACGGCCTCTTGGTTGCTAAAATTTATTTCATAAGCTTTCTGTGTTTGCTTTGCCGCCGGAGTTAATGGCGGACGAAGTACATTGGAATTATCTGCCGTAGAATTCCCAGCAGGGCCTGTGGGCAGCGGTGGAAGAACGTCATTATCAAAACCAGTGCTATTGTCAGCCGGCTGTAAACCATCGCTTGGTGGCACCAGATTCGTTGGTGCCGCAGGCTGGGGGCTTGTGGGCGTCGGCACAGCTATTGTTGTCGGAGGCGTCGCTGGTGCGGTTGGCGTACTGCTTTTTTTCTCGGGAGCCGGCGCATCTTGCGTGCGAAGCTCTTTACTTTTACCACAACTTGATAAGGCCAATAGCACAGCCAAAGATAACAGCGACGTTTTAGTGATTTTGTACGACATAGAGGCCTCCGGAAAAGCATTTATTTTTTTTTACCACCCGTTTATAAAGCAAGGCCAAGACCAACTGTTTTTCTGCACAGCTGCCAGCTTATTGCATTTAAGAGCTAAAAACAGAAAGCTGGCAGCAAAATTTTCATGGTTGCCCAAATGATCTCTACTAATTTCAGTACTAGTTTCGACCTTTCTTCTTCTTCATTTTGCTTGGTTTTGCTTGGTTTTCCTCGGTCTCTCCGGATGTTTACCGTAGGTAAGCTGCGTTAACGTGAGGCCTCCTGAAGCACAACTTAGCCTTCTACGTTGTAGTGCGGAAAAAACACTTCGACGCTTCGAACCAACGTCAAACATAAAGTGTAATACCAACGACAACATCGATAATTACCTCTGTAAACAACCGTCCGCTTTTCATGCAGAAGCTAGCAATGCTGCTGAAGTTGCTTTGATGCAGACATTGCTTTCTACTGCTTATCCACCTACTTTAGAAAGTTACTATGTCCAAAGACGTGCTTGATTCAGACTTATTTTACAATTTAGACCCGAACCTAATTTTATTTAGTGCCGAGAAAAACGGTTATGCCGTCACGGGTGAACTGATTCAATTAAACTCCTACGAAAATCGAGTTTTTGAAATCCGCTTAGAAGATAAAAATTCGATCATCGCCAAATATTACCGACCGAACCGCTGGAGCGCAGAAACTATTTTGGACGAACACGAATTTACCGCAGAGCTAAAACGCGAATC
Organism: Bdellovibrionales bacterium; assembly: GCA_043753645.1. GTDB lineage: Bacteria > Bdellovibrionota > Bdellovibrionia > Bdellovibrionales > Bdellovibrionaceae > Pseudobdellovibrio. The sequence goes on along the minus strand of JAYUWH010000032.1, from coordinate 14,982 downwards.
GCTAGAGGTTGCCGAAGCTTTAGTTTTGAAAAATGGCTCGACCTTAGATCAAGTGCAAAATATTAATTATGCTTTTTTTAATAAAGTGCGTGGTCGTCTGGTGCAAGAATTCCGGCCCGAGCATTACCGAAAACTAGGGCGTTGGATAGCTAGGCTTCATAATATTGGCCGGCGTAAAGAGGCCGCCCACCGTGCGTACCTGGGACCCTCTGAAGATCACAAATGGGAAGCTTTAGAACAATTGATCAAAACTATTTCACCCGAAGTCCGCGGTCGCTACGAAGAAGCCGCATTTCAAATTTTTGAGACCTTAGACGAGAAATTATTAGATGTTTCTTTTATTCGAACCCACGGAGATTTGCACCGTGGAAACATTTTAGAAGCTGCGGATGAAAGTTTTGTGGTCGTTGATTTCGATGACATGATCAACGGGCCGATTATACAAGATTTTTGGATGTTACTGCCATCGGCTGAAACCGAAGGCAGCATTGAATATGAAAATTTAGTGGCCGGTTATTCTGAGCTTAGCCAGTTTCCCCAAGAGCAGCTGGAATTAATTCCGTGGCTACGGGGATATAGAATTATTAATTATGCGATGTGGATTAAGAATCGCTGGAAAGATCCTAGTTTCCCCAAGCTGTTCCCTGACTTTGGCAGTTACAGCTACTGGGCCGAGGAAACTGAAAGTCTAGAAAAAATTGCGAACGCTAATTATTAAAATTTAGTCTCCACGAGAAATTTCAACGGCTTCTGTAATTTTCTCTGGCATTTTATTGCGATCTAAACTCAATTTGTAGATGACTGCTGTTTCACCGATGCTCTTGTGCTGAATAAAAAGCGTACATTGCGCTGAAAGAACACCCGTCATGATACACGTGTTCGAGGTCTGCTCAGCACGGCTTGTTGTTTTTAAAATATCAGCTAAGTTTTCAGTAGCTTTGACATCTCCATACATTGCCAAATAATTTGCTTCTTGAGTTAACACGGCCAAAGCACGTTCTTGAAAAATAACAGTTTCGTTTTGCGCCACCACGCGAGCAAAACCGACAACTGAGACCATACTAACCAGGGACATTACTAAAAACTTTTTCATTGTAAGCTCCTACTGGGTTGCGTTTAAATTAAGATTATTTTAATTCTTCTCTGGCAGCGGGCTCATCATCATTACGCTCATTTGGAAGGTGAATTTCTTTAACTTGCATCGATTTATTTTCAATATTTTTTAAGTTTTCCACTAAAGCTTTTGCACTGGCTGCGGTCTCTGAAACGTTACTTGTTTTTGTTGTTAATTTTGATGTCACTGCGGCCTTATCTTTATCAGCGATTTTATCTTTATCGCCCACTTGCTCATTTGCAGCTTTTACTTTTTCAGAAGTCGATTTTTCGTTTTCAGTCACCACGGTAAGTAATGTGCCCACCGCTTTTGTAAAACCTTCGACAACAGATAACTTTGCAGGAATCGAGCATTTTACTTCATAAGTATCAGATCCGTCAGCGCCGCTGATTCCATTTTCAAACCTTACAGAAAAAAGTTTTTTCCCACCGTCTGTAACCGGGTCAGTAACAATGATTGTTTTTAAAACTAACTTATCATCATCTAACTTTTTTGGGCTTAATGAAATGTAACACACAGCTTTTTCTTTATTTTTTTGATTTTCATCGAAATCATTTTTCTCAGCAATTTTTCCTTCAACAATGTGCTTGCTTGATTCAGAGGTAACATCTTCTAATAATTCATTGAAATCTTTTGCAACCTTGTAACTAAGTTTTTGCATTCGTTCAATTTGACGTTTTTCTAGTCTTGCACGGCCTGCTATAGCAGTTGGGGAATCAACATTTGTCACTTTTGTAATACGCATTTCTGTATCTTCCAAGATTTGATTTATAATCTTGATGGTATAAGTTGTCTTTTTATCTTCTGTATAACATCCATCTAATTTGTTAGTTGTCGTTGTTTTGACAATTATCTTGCGGTCTTTATCTAACACAGAATCAGGCGTTAATTTTGCCATCTCAGCTAAAGCTTTTTTTGCAGCTTCCTGAACTTCAGGTCTGTGATTTAGCATTTTTTCTTTTAAATCAGGCTCATCTTTTTTAGATTCTAGTTTTTCTACATCCTTACTAATTTTCCATAATGAATCGTAAGCCTTGTTAAATTCTGACGAGCACTTTGCCATCGCTAAACCAACATCGCCTGCAGGAGAAACTTTACCCTCTGTGGTGTCCGTCGCTGGCCCCGGATCTCCAACTTGGGATTTAACGCCTCGGCCGGATGGTGCCTTTTGGCAATTGGCCAATAAAAATGTTGAGGCTATAATTCCGCATAATAAAGATTTAGAAAATGTATTTTTCATAAAGTCTCCTTCAATTGGATACAGTATCCAAAAGGTAGACCAGTCTTGATTTGATACAGTGGCTTTGCGCCTTAATCGCTTTAACGGATTTGTCGATTTTCATTCTAATACTGAGACAGAATTCAGAGCTAAAACCGACCAAATTTTTGACAGCTTTGACTGAACAACGTCAGCGATTTTATGCATTAAAACCCAGCACCCTCGTTTTCTTGAGTAGCTCGTCGCATTAAGCACTGCTTGTGGAGCGGCGATCAGCTAAACCCAAAGGTGGCTAGGTCCCATACGCTAGACTTATTACTGAATCCGCTAGGTCCGGAAGGAAGCAACGGCGTTTAATGAGCTAGGCGATATGGGTCGCCTAGCCACTTTTGTGGCCGGAGATTCTTTGTCTTATCAAGTTATTGCCAGAAAATATCGACCACAGTCTTTCGATCAAATGGTCGGGCAATCGCATATCACTCAGACACTAACAAACGCATTAAAAAATGATCGCTTGCCGCACGCTTTGTTATTTACAGGACCGCGCGGAACCGGAAAAACTTCATCGGCAAGGATTTTGGCAAAGGCTATTCGTTGTCCGAATGCGGTGAACTTCGTACCGTGTGATACGTGCACCAGTTGTTTAGAAATTGCCTCAAGCCGCTCGATGGATGTTATTGAAATCGATGGAGCTTCGAACAACGGCGTCGACGCGATTCGTGATTTACGTGATAATGTTATGTTTTCCCCGGCGACCGGAAAATATAAAGTTTTTATTATTGATGAAGTTCATATGCTTTCAACCAGTGCTTTTAATGCGCTACTAAAAACTTTGGAAGAGCCCCCTGCGCACGTGGTTTTTATTTTAGCTACCACCGAAGTTCATAAAATTCCGCAAACTATTTTATCACGTTGTCAGCGCTTTGATTTTCGCCGCATTTCTTTAAAACAAATTGCCGATCACTTACGAAAAATTTGTGGGGAAGAAAATTATAATGCGGATGATGCGGCTTTATGGCTGATTGCCCGTCAAGGCGATGGATCTATGCGTGATGCGATGAGCTTACTAGATCAGGTTATCAGTTTCACCAATGGTCAGTTGACCGAAGCTGAAGTCGGTAAAGTTTTGGGCCTAACCGAGCGTTCTTTAATTTATGAAGCTTTTCAAAATATTTTGAACCGCGATCCGAAAGCTATGGTCGAAACATTACAAAAGTTGGCACGTGCAGGCCAAAATCCGAATTTATTTTTGGAAGACCTTTCAAAATTAATTCGTCACAGCTTGATTTTAAAAACAGACGCGACCGCACGGCTTTTGATTGATTTACCGGATGATGAGATAAATTTGCTAGTCACTCAGACGGCCAGTACGTCGGATGCTGATTTGCATATGCTGTTTGATATGACTTTAAAAAGTTTGATGGATTCAAGCCGTGCGCAAGATCCACAAACAGTTTTTGAAATTGCGCTACTTCGTTTATCGCAAGCACCAGAAATTAAAGATCTTAAAGAATTACTACAGATGTCTGCAGATAACATTAGCGAGTCTTCTACTGTTCAACCTAAACCCTTGGTGCCCGCCGTAACTAAAAATCTGGCGGCAGCTACACCGGCGGTCTTAGCGGCTTCGAAACCTCAGCAGTCCGTTGGCGCTCCGACAACTTCGGCAACTCCTGCAGTAACTCCTTTGGCGCCCGCCACTTCGACGAAATTAGCGCTTTTAAATGCCGACAACTGGATGGTGTTTATTGAACGAATGAAATCAGACAATGCGCTGCTTGCTTCGAAGATCGAGCATATGATTTTTAATGGTTGTCAAAATCACAAAGTGACTTTGCAACCGCCGCTTCAATTTGCTTTTATTGGTACCCAACTGCAAGGCCCTGAATTGCGCCAAAAACTGCAAGGATTGATTGATTCAGCCTTTGGACCCGGATACACTTTTGAAGTCCTTAAAGCGCAAGCAGATAGCCAAGGCGACAGTGCACAAACGATGTCAGCCAAAAAGCAAGTGCTTGACGATGAAAAGAAAAAAGAATCTTGGCAATTGGATTCGCGTGTAAAAAAAGCGCAAGAAGTTTTCAAGGGCCAGATTAAGATTATTAAGACTGAGAATTAAAAAGAATTTAAGATCTAGACTTATAACAGGAGTGTTTTATGTTTAAAGGTGCGAATGGCATGGCTGGCCTTATGAAACAGGCCAATCAAATGCAAATGAAAATGAAAAAGCTGCAAGAAGAATTAGCGACGCGCGAATTCAGCGGCACTTCTGGTGGCGGCGCTGTGACAGCAAAAGTTAACGGCGACAACAAAGTGTTAGCCTTAGCCATCGACGCTGAAGTGATGAAAGCTGGCGATGTTGAAATGCTGCAAGATCTTGTTATGTCAGCTGTGAACGAAGCTTTAAAGGTTGCCAAAGAAACGTCTTCGCAGGAAATGTCAAAAGTAACTGGCGGAATGTCTTTACCTGGATTTTAATTTTAATCGCGGTAAATTTTGTAACGACGAAGGAGATTGTCGATGCTTCACATTCCAGCTTTAGAAAAACTAGTGCACGAACTTAGTCGTTTACCTGGTATTGGTCCTAAGACAGCCCAGCGCCTTGCTTACTTTATTTTAAAATCAAACGAAAGCTATTCAGCTCAACTTTCAGAATCGATTCGTCGTGTGCAAACTGAAGTTCATACGTGTCCGTCGTGCTTTAATTACACCGATCGTGACATCTGCAAGTACTGCATCGATCCGCATCGCATAAATGATGTGTTGTGTTTGGTCGAAGAGCCTTCGGATATCGTGCGTATTGAATCGTCGGGTGCATTTCGCGGACGTTATCATGTTCTACACGGAGCAATTTCACCGCTTGAAGGTATTACCGCTAAAGATTTAAAAATCACTGAGCTTGTGGCGCGCGTTGATGCTGGTGTCAATGGCGATAGTCCAAAAATACGCGAAGTCATTTTTGCGTTTGATGCCGATCTTGAAGGTGACACCACATGTTTGTATTTAGCAAAAATTCTACAAGGTAAAGAAGTTAAAATTTCTAGAATTGCTCACGGGATTCCGATGGGTTCGGATATTGATTTTATTGACGATCGTACGATGGGTCGAGCATTAGAAAATCGGGTAGAATTATAAATGTCATTTATCAATTACAATGCGAAAGAAATTCATTGTAAAATCGTCTATTACGGCCCCTCATTGGGCGGTAAGACCACAAATATTCAATGGGTTTACCAAACGCTAGCTTCTGACCAAAAATCAAAGCTGGTGGCCTTAAATACTGAAATCGAAAGAACTTTGTTTTTTGATTTTTTACCGCTAGAGGTCGGAGAAATCCGCGGCTTTCAAACAAGATTTCATCTTTATACGGTACCTGGTCAGGTTATTTACGATGCCTCAAGAAAATTAATCTTAAAAGGTTTAGATGGCGTAGTCTTCGTAGTGGATTCTCAAGCCGATCGTTTAGAGGAAAATATTGCCTCGATGAAAAACTTAGAAAAAAATCTTGAGCAGCAGGGCTATAATATTAAAGAGATTCCTTTATTAATTCAGTACAACAAACGTGACCTTCCTAATTCTTTACCGATGGCTGAACTTCGCCGGCATTTGAATCGCTTTAATGCGCAAGAAGTTGAAGCGGTCGCTTTTGAAGGCAAGGGCGTCTTGGAAAGTTTTAAGCTGGTTTCAAAAAATGTAATTCAAATTTTGAAAGGCGGCGCATCTGTTTGATATCGTCGACGATATTCGCCGTTTAAAAAAAGAAAAAGATGTGGCAATACTAGCCCATTTTTATGAAGAAGGCGCCATTCAAGACGTCGCCGATTATGTTGGTGATAGTTTTTATTTAGCCAAGCAAGGCCAGTTAGTTCCAAATAAAAATATTCTATTAGCCGGAGTCGTTTTCATGGCTGAAAGCGTGAAAATTCTTAATCCCACAAAAACTGTGTTAGTTCCGGATTTGGGCGCCGGCTGTTCGCTAGTCACCGGATCGCCGTATAACAAGTATTTAGCATGGCGCAGGCAGTACCCTGATGCTTTGTGCGTGACGTACATCAATTCCAGCGCCGAAGTGAAGTCCATCTCGGATGTTATTATCACTTCTAGTAACGCCGCTGAAATTGTTGAAAGTATTCCCAAAGACCGCCGCATTTTATTTGGGCCTGACCAACATTTAGGTAAATGGCTTAGCAAAAAATTAAATCGTGAAATGATTCTTTGGCCCGGCGCCTGTGAAGTGCATATTTTATTTAATGCTAAACGTCTATACGAGTTGATTCAGCAGCACCCCGATGCGGTAGTGATTGCTCATCCGGAATGTGATGATACGGTTTTACAATATGCTCATGTTGTTGGGTCTACTTCGCGGTTACTGGATGAAGTTAAAAATAATCCTTCGAAAAAATTCATTGTGGCCACTGAGACCGGAATTTTTCATCAAATGCGAAAGCTTCGTCCGGATGTCGAGTTGATTCAAGCTCCGGTGATGGATGCGGGCTGTTTGTGTAATGATTGTCCTTACATGAAAATGAATACTTTAGAAAAAATCAAAATGGCTTTGACAAGTTTTAAGCCTGAAATAAAATTGGATGAAAATTTACGTCTCAAAGCCTTTATATCGTTAGATCGTATGATGCAAATTACCAGCGGTAAGCCCGTTTCTTGGCCCCAGAGTTTCACCCAGTAAACAATGCAAATTCCTGAAAAAAAATTACTGTTTATTAGAAACCAAGTTCAAGATTTTGATTTGCAACTTCAATTATCAAAAAAATTTAGCTCTGCCGAACTTTTGTACCGCGAAAGTATTCGCGCATGTCTTCTAGAAAAATATTCGGCGCACTTTAATCGCAGCCAGTTGGCGGGGCTTTACGATCTTAATGTTTTGCCTGAAGCCAGCAAAGGTGTATTTTCCATTTCGCACTGTAAAAGTATTGGTGGATTTAGTTATTCTAGCTTCATGCACGGTTTTGATGTCGAACAAATTGCACGCATTTCAAACCCAGTAATTCTACGAACCAGTTCCGAGCAAGAACGATCACTACCACCCGATATCAAATTTCTTTGGGTCGCCAAAGAGGCCGCTTTTAAAGCACACGGTCGCACGCAGAAAGATTTGATCATGACAGATATCGAATGCCATTCGTGGCGTTCTCATTCTGATACAGGGGTGCATAGCTTTCGGATAACTTCAGAAAAAACTTTAGAGTCGAAAATGAATCAAGGCTTTCTTTTCTCAGAAGAAGATGTCCTGATGGCCATTTATTTCAAATAGCCTTTTTTATTTATTTTTCAACCTTCCAGCATCAACTTTAGTCTGGATCATGTCGATGAATACGGTAGCTAAGGAGATTTATGAAAGCGCAAAGAAAACAACGACAGGCCCCGCGAAAAGAAATCACACCACTTACACTTGACGGGTTTGCCTCGTTAGAAAATCTTTCAAAATTAGCAAGCTTTGGCGAAGTTGTCGAAGCCTCGTCAACTGGCATTTTGTTGCATTTTCGCCGCGAAGATTTCATCAGCAAACAACTTCGAAGTAATTTAAATATCGATCACTTGGTAGGACATAGCGTGTACTTCACGATTCACGAAATGAACTTAGAAATTTCGGGTGTGGTTGCGCGAACCAAATTCTTGGGTAAAAAAGGATTTCATGTCGCGATTGATTACAGTAAAGACGCGCCAGAGTACTGGCGCGAATGTTTGATGGATCTTCTTCCGGGGTAATTTCTAATTATCAGCTTTTTCGAGAATATCTTTTTTCTTGGATGATAGTCCTTCATCACCAAGCATATTACAGAGATCCGCATTAGCTTTCTCAGGCTTTTGAGCCTTACCATTTACTATTTCTGCTGGAGCAAATTGACAACATTTTGTAAATGCCGATCTTCTAGCTGTCTCTGCTTTGGTTATCGCTGACATAGCATTATCATAAGCTGGCTTCTCGTTTAATTTTTCCAATTTAAGCTGCTCCAAGTCTGCATTCAGCTTAGCAGTATGTACCTGAGATAGTTGCTGCTTTTTTTCCGCTGCAGTCTGGAAATTTATCATTTTCTGATTTAAGTTTGTGACCTCTTTTAATTTTGCTTCTTCTTCTAATGTTTTTTCTTTTTCGCTTTCTTCTTGAATCTTTTTAATATTCTCTTGATCAAGTGCAAGTTTCTTTTTTTCATCCGCAATTTCGTTTTGGATTTCTGCAATTCTATCATTGGCATTAGCTAGTTCATGATTTACCTGGATCGCATGTTGTTGCTTTTTTGTATTTTCAGCTTCAAAACACGCTTTTTTGGCCTGCTCAATTAATGCCTTTAGTTCGCCCGTACCTTTAGTTCCTTGATTTTTAATTCTGTCGGCTAAACTTTTAAGTTGAGTCGATTCAGGCGCTTTTGGATCTACGACGCCACCTTTTAAAATGCCTTCTTTCAACTGCAAAAGTTGATTTTTACATCTTAAATTTACACGCTCATCAGTCATATCTAAAAGAGCTGTCTGCTGGGAAAATCTTAGTTTAGCGATGCCTTGATTTTCCTTTGTTATTGCTAAATTTAGTCCGCGAAGCCGCTTGCCATGATCCACCGAGCTTTTTGAAGCTGCCGCGATATCCTCGCGAATTTTTACATCTTTTTTAGCAATTGATTGCTTCGATTCCTTATCTAATTTAGCTATTTCTTTTTCAATATCATTTTTTTCTTTTTGCAATTTTTCGTCGGTTTTTAAGGTTTCATCAAGCTCAGTCTTAATTTGTTTTTCAAGTTCTTTTCGACGAGTTTCAAAATCCTGTTTAACCGTTCTGCGTTCGTTACGGTCATATTCAGTGACACAACCATTTTCCGTTGGTACTTGTGGATTAACAGGGCCCATAAATTTAAGCGCCATTTGTGAAACGGCTTCAAGACTGTCATCGGTGTCTTCGCCTTCAGGCGTAAAAACATCTTTCATCATTTTTCTGCAACTTCGTATTCGCTCAGCACAGGATTTCCCGCCTTTTTCATCGAAAGCGCCACAGGCTTTATCGCCATCGACTTTTGCCGTCTGCCATGCTTGCTCGGCAGATTCGCATTTTGTCTCTAGACGGTCAGCTTTATCACGTGCTTTGCCAGCTAAAAGTTCCTCAAGTTTTTTCGCCCGATCTGCCGCTTCGATTGCAGCAGATGTAGCCGCAGCTGCCGGCGCAGCGGGGGTGGCTGGAGTCGCTGGCGGATCTGCCCATCCCGAGACACCGACCAAGAAAATCATGACAGCTGTAAAACTTTTTAATACTGGAAATGCGTTCATTGTGCTTCCCCTTGTTGCTTTAGTTAAAAAGCAAGACTTAGACCAAAATTGTCTCTGCTATAAATTAATTCTACGTTGTAAAATGAGACAATGTCTTTATTTACGTTTTGAAGCTGTCCTATCGGCTAAATGCGCGTTCGTTTCTTTGGCTAGACTAAGGGCTAAGTGATCAAATCATCATGCCGCAAATATTTTGCGTTGCAGAAGTCATTGAGTCTAGCGCGAATTAGCCTACCTTATCCTTATTATGTCGATGTCGATTGCTGGTGAAAATTCTGATTTATTTATTCAAGGTCAGAAGATTCATGTCCAGACTGAAGACTGGGGTTTGCCTGAAAAAACCTTAGTTAGTCGTGTATTCAGCAATGGTTCGGTGCTTAAAACATTCAAATTACCTTACGAGAAAATTCCGCAGGCTGAAAACGAAAGTCAGCGTAAGTTGGCTGTTAGTAAATTGCATCAACATGCGATTGATTGGGCCCAGCAGCAAATCTAGCCTTATCAACTGATTGATTATCCTTGATCATAATTAAGTGATTCAACTTAAGCACATTTACAAAACATACGGGTCAGATCGCCATGCTTTGCGCGATGTTAGCGTGCAAATTAATCAAGGTGAATTCGTTTTTCTGATCGGACCAAGTGGCGCGGGCAAAACCACGCTTTTTAAATTAATTTCGGCATTTGAGAAACCAACCAGCGGAGACATGTCCGTCTGTGGGCATGCAGTAAGCGATTTGCGACTTGGTCAAATTCCTTTTTATCGCCGTAAAATTGGCTTCGTATTTCAAGATTATAAACTACTGAAAAATAAAACGGTTTTTGAAAATGTGGTTTTACCCTTAGAAATTATCAATAACAAAACGATCAATAGCGACAAGAAAGTTTCAGATTTACTAGAACAAGTGGGTCTTGGCGAAGTTCAAGGCCAATACCCAGACTTTTTATCCGGCGGAGAACAACAACGTGTAGCTATCGCCCGCGCTCTAATTCATGAGCCGCAATTAATTATAGCCGATGAGCCCACTGGAAATTTAGATCCGAAAATGAGCGAGATCATTTTACAGCTGTTTTTTGATTTTGCAAAAAAAGGAACAACTTTTTTCGTGGCAACGCACGACCACCGCTTAATAAATATAAATAAAACCAGAGTTCTTGAGCTAACCAAGGGTGAATTAATCGGAGATAACCTGTCATGAGATGGACTCCACTAAAAGTTAGTTTGCTGGTTGTTCTTTCATTTTCAATGTCGCTGATTTTGGTTAGTTTTCTATTTTATAAAAATATTAATATCGTGTTGGGCTTTTGGGGAAAAGAAGCAAAAATTACCTTCTACTTGAAAACAGATGCAACCGAAGCAGACAAAAAAGCCATTTTAGACACACTTCATACTGACTCTGCAATCGAAGACGTACAGTTAATAGATCGCAAAGCTGCAGCTGACGATTTTAAGAAAATGTTTGGCGAATATTCCGCCGGAATTATCAGCGTCGATGAAATGATAGATTTAATTCCCGAATCTTACAGTGCTCTACTTAAATCATCATTATCAGCGAACGAAAAAGAAGCTAAGTTTAAATCACTAAAATCATCGCTAACACAAAATTCTTTTGTTGAAGAAGTCTCTTACGGCGGAGAATGGTTGAACAAATTTTCCAAAGTCGACCGCGCTTTAAAAATTTTCGGTTTAACGCTGTCTTTGGTATTATCCCTTACCGTTTGCTTTATTTCGGCCTTGATGGTTCGGTCTTTTGTTGATGATTCCCGCGGTGAAATCGAAGTCTTTTCGCTACTGGGGGCCACACGCTGGCATATTTATACAAAATACTTACGGCAGTTCCTATTCTTTTTTGGACTTAGTATCATTTGCAGTATAGCGATGTCCTACGCCGTATATTTCATTATCAAAAACCGCTTCTTGATGAACCAGGGCTTTCAATTTGTAGCCGAAAATTTACGTTTTTTAACTTTAACTGAAATAGTCTGGCCCCTTGGAATTCTGTGCGTGTTTGTATTAATTGGCGCAAGCTTAAGTCTTAAATCAACCATTCAAAGACTGAGTCTTTTTTCACATGAATAAAGTAATTCTTCTAGTCTTTATATTTAAAGCGTGCGCTTGTTTAGCTAATGACCCTTTTTCGGTGCTTGAGCAAAAAATAAATTCAACTTATGAAAAAAAAGCTGAGGTCGACTTAGCTTTAGCCAAAGCCGATGAAGAAGTTCACGGGTTCGAAACTTTAATCCGCGAAAAAAGAAAAATTCTACTAGAACGGGTTCGCGCCTTAAGTTATTTGAAGGACTACAAATGGGGCGGATTATTCGCCGTCGACGATCCCAACCAATTTGAAAGAAATCTAAAAATACTTTCCAAATTAAATTCCTACGACTTAGCTTTGTTTAAAGATTACAAGTCAGCCCTTCGAAATTTAAGCCAGGGGCGGCAGGATTTAGTTATATTTAGAAAAGAACTTGAATCTATAATCACAGACTTAAAAGCCCAAGAGCAGGTCTTAGATGACAAACAACAGAAACTTACCAAATCTCTAGCCTTAGAAAACAAAAAATCGTTACTGCTATTTAAAGGTAAAATGCCAGCACCAACTGAAGGCCAGCTTAAGTGGAGCTTTGGTTCACAACGTGACGAGCAAAATCAGTATGCCCTGTTAATTCACGGACTTTTGTATTCGACCCGCCCCCAGCAAAAAGTACGTGCTGTCGGTCCAGGGAAAGTCATTTTTCGTGACGCAATTCCGTACTGGGGCGAAACTTTAATTGTGCAGCATGATGACAATTACTATTCGATTTATGCCGGAATTCAAAATCTAGCGACGCTTCCAGATCAGGTTGCGATGAATGATGTCATCGCCACCACGCGCTCGCAGGAATTTTATTTTGAATTACGACATTTTGAAACTCCAATCGATCCAAAACTTTGGCTAAGGGATATATTATGAACAAGAAAAATATCGCACTTTTATTTATTTTGTTGGCCGTTTTTTTCGGCGGACGTCCGATGCTGTCTTATGCTGAGGACCGGTACACGGAACTTCAAAACTTTAGTAAAATTCTAAATCTGGTGCAGCAGTACTACGTTGAAGAAGTCGATACAAAAAAGCTAGTCAATGGCGCCATCAAGGGCATGCTTCGTGAATTAGATCCACATACGAATTATATGGCTCCAGATATTTTTAAAGATTTTGAATCAGAAACTTCCGGCGAATTCGGCGGGTTAGGAATAGAAATCTCTATTCAAAATGGTGTATTAACTATTATTTCCCCGATCGAAGATACTCCGGCCTGGAATGCTGGCATAAAACCTGGTGACCGGGTTGTAGCCATTGATCAGCAATCGACTAAGGGATTTACTTTGGTCGAAGCTTCGGCTTTATTAAAGGGAAAGCGTGGAAGCAAAATAGTTTTAACGGTCGTTCGTGATAGCCAAGAAAAACCGATCGACATCCCGATCGTTCGTGGCAGTGTAAAAATTAAATCTGTAAAAACAGCCAATCTAGAAGATGGTTATTTGTACGTAAAACTTACAAGCTTCATCGAGCAAACAAGTAGTGATCTTGAAAAAGCTTTAGCTAATTTTAAATCAAAGCATAATGGCAAAATCGAAGGGATTCTAATCGATTTACGACGTAATCCTGGCGGTTTGTTAGATCAAGCCATCAAAGTCAGCGATCTTTTCTTAAAAGATGGAATTATTGTTAGTACTATTGGCCGCGATCCAAAAAATAAAGAAGTTACTTACGCATCAAAGAAAGCCATGTATGCGGATGTGCCGATTGTCATTTTAATAAATGAATTCTCGGCCAGTGCCAGCGAAATTGTTTCGGGCGCCTTGCAAGATAACAAACGTGCGGTCGTCGTAGGTGAAAGAAGTTTTGGTAAAGGCTCGGTTCAGTCCGTCATTAAACTTGGAGATGGTAGCGGGCTAAAACTTACCGTTGCTAGATACTACACACCAAGTGGTGTTTCGATTCAGTCTGAAGGCATCAAACCCGACATTGAAATTGAAGAAGTTGATGCAGAAGCGTTTGCGAAAGCCGTGACCAAACAAAAAGGTTCACGCGAAAAAGATATTTCCGGGCACTTAAAAAGTGATAAAGAAAAACTGGCAGAAAAAAAACAAGTTGTGCCGTCGATGGAAAAAAATGCAGTGGCCTGGTGGAAAGACATCGGTAGTAAGAAAGATTCTGAATTAACTGAAAAAGAGAAATTATTTAAATCCGATTACCAAGCTTATCAGGCCTTTAGTTATCTAAAGGCCTATAAAACTTTACGGATGATTAATAAATAAATTAGTTCGCTTCTTCTTTAATATCTTTAGCGTCAACTTCTTTAACTTTTGTTTTTTCTGTCAAAAGCTTTACAACTTTTTCTTCAGTGATCATGTAAGTTAAGCGGCTCATTTGCTCGGGCTTTCCATACCATTCTTTAATGCGCTCAATTTCAATATTGGTTTGCTTTGCATACTCTTCAAATTTTTTATCTAAATCTTCTTGTTTACAAGCTAAACTGTGTTCCTGTGAAATCTTATCGATTAAGAAACTAGACTGAATCATTTCGGCAGCTGTTTTTGCAAAATCAGAATCCCACTTTTGCACATACTCTTCAAATTCCGCTGGCTGCATTCCCTGTTCGCTCATGCGTTTTTTGAAATCTTCGATCAAAGATGCTTTTTGTTCTTTCATCAATGACGCCGGGACATCAACCGGATTGGCTTCAACTAATTTCTTTAACAAGCGGTTTTTGAAAGCGTCTTCGATGCGCTTTTTTTCGGTTTGTTCGTTATCTTGTTCGACCGTTTTTTTGAATTCTTCAACTGTTTGATTAGCGCCAATTGTTTTTAATAATTCATCATTGAACTCTGGCAAATCTTTTTTCTTTAAACTTTTCAAAGTCACTTTAAAGCTGACCGGTTGACCTGCTAAGTCAGCCGCGTGGTAAGGCGACGGGAATTTAAGATCCAACGTGCGGGATTCACCGATCTTCATGCCGACAATACCTTCTTCGTAGCCATCAATAAATTGTTTTGAACCTAATTCTAAATTGTGATCTTTTCCTGCGCCGTTTTCTAATGGCTTACCATTCACGATACCTTCAAAATCAATAACTGATACATCACCCATTTGTGCAGGGCGATTATCTAACACATCCACATACGTCATTTTAGAGTTACGAATATTATTAATAACCTCTTCAACTTTTTTTGGATTCGCTACGTATTTTTCTTTTTCGACCTCTAGGCCTTCCCACTTTCTTAACTTAACTTCAGGGCGCACATCAAAAATAGCGGCAAAAGAAAAATCTTTTCCTTCTGATGGATCTTCGAATTCGAATTCAGGATAACTAATAGGCTCGACCTTTGAAT
>JAYUWH010000031.1:0-19984 GCA_043753645.1 Bdellovibrionales bacterium | reverse complement strand
AATCATACTTTTGACTGTAATAGCAGCATGTCTTTCTTCTTTCGCAAAAGCACAAAATACGGCAGGCGCAGTTCCAGCCTCAACCGCTCCGGCTAAATCAGAACTTGCGTCCAATGATTTGAAATACGTGATGACCACGACGGCAAGTGAAGAAAAGTTCGAAGATGTGACTTTGGTTAAGTCCCGAAAAATTTCTAGCGAAGTTTTAAATACAGAATTAAAAAGAGTTTCTTACGGCTTACGTAAAAAAGCGGTATTCGGTTTAGTTCCGGTGCGTGTTTACGTCTTACAAATGCTATCCGCTAATCCTGAAAAATTAGTGCGTACAGATGAAGGTTTTTTACCGTCACTTAAAGCTGCTAACCCTGTGCAGTTGCATTTAACTTTTCTGCGCGATCTACCTGGGCACAAAGTAGCCGACTCTTTTAAAGAAGGTCTAGAAGCTAATAAGGTGAATGTTAAAAAAATGTCAGCAGAATTAACGCAAGTGATGAATCAAATTTCTGAAATTCAAGAATTTAAAAAAGGAGAATTTTTTTCCATCACGGCCCTTTGGAAAGATGGCCAAGGATCGCTGTTATTGGAAGATAATCAAAAAATAAAAGTCATTCCAAGTTCAAATGAATTTATCCAGCAAATTTTTTCCATCTGGTTTGGTAAAGCGGCCGACGGAAAATTAAATGATTTACGAAAAGATTTATTCAAGTAATTAAAGCTAGGCTTTAGCTGCCGAAAATGATTTTACTTTTGCATTTTCGGCAGAAAATGAAATTTGAATGGGCTGACAACATACTTCGCAGTCTTCGATGTAAGTTTGAAAACTTTCCACCGAGATGTCCAAAATCATCGATATTTTTTCTAGGCAGTACGGACATTTAAAAAACTTTTCGACCTCATCCATAGCAATATGTTAGTTTTAACTTAAAAAATGGTCAACTGCGGGAAGTTGCCGGCTTTAAACTTCCAGTTTCCATGATTAACCTTGATTTTAGACATCAAAGTTTATATAAAATAGTACGTTTTTTAATCATGTGGTGGCCATAGCTCAGTTGGTAGAGCATGGGATTGTGATTCCCAGGGTCGCGGGTTCAAGCCCCGTTGGTCACCCCAATTTTTTCTCTAGGGTAGTAGTCTGAAATTCAATTTAACAAGTAATACTAAGTAGTTGATTCATCGTCGTGAATTCAATCATTTTGCGAATGAAATTTCACGAAATGTCGTTTTGTTTCGATCTGGGATGACAGACTTTCAATACACTATCTATACAATATCTAGACACTATGTTAATATGGTCTTGATGGCACAATGGGAATTTGTTGAATGGCTGATGTTTTGGATTCTTGAAACCTCTCACTATGAATTTGAGTGGGATAAAGGAAACCAAACTAAAAATAAAGAAAAGCACGGCATCGCGATCGAAGACATTGAAGCTGTGTTTCGATCTGGAGCAGCTCTTCCTTTAGGTATTCAAATTAGTCCTACTGTTAGTGAACAAAGACTCGGAGTTGTTGGTCCAACTTTGAACGGTAAGCTTCTCCAAGTTGCGTTTACGCTACGAGAAGGAAGAGTTCGTCCTATCAGTTCAAGACCTGCAAATCCAAAAGAAAGGAAACAGTATGAAGAAATCCTACGTAAAATCTCTCAAGGAATATGATAAGCCTTTTGAATTTGAGGCAGATAAAATTCTTGCTGCGATGAAAAGATTTAAAGACTCAAAGAAAAAACCAACGAGTATTGCTTTGGATGAAACGACAATTCAAGAACTCAAAAAGATCGCTGAAAGACAGGGAATTCCTTATCAGGTTTTAATGCGTGTCTTGATTCTTGATGGTTTAGATCGCTTAAAAAAAGCGGCTTAGTACTTGATGTCATCGCGAAATGATTTTTTAAATACTCTATCTAAAAAATTGTCTGGCTTGCCAGACAATTGCATTCAGTTGGTTGCTATCGACGGTGTCGATGGCATTGGTAAGACAACATTAGCCGATGATCTTGCGCTTCTAATTGAAAGAAGTGATCGTCCTGTCATTAGGGCGTCCGTAGATGGATTTCATAATTCAAGAGAAGTGCGTTATCGACTTGGAAAAAATTCTCCCGAAGGGTTCTTTCGTGAGTCTTATAATTATGACTTACTGAAAAATTTTATTTTGAATCCATTAAGTATAAACGGGGATCGTATTTATAAAAGTGCGGCTTTTGATGTTGAAACCGATGCTGAAGTTATCAGTCCTGAAGAGATTGCACCATATCGTGCCATCTTAATTATAGATGGGATTTTTTTACATCGACCAGAGCTTAAATCATTTTGGACATACTCAGTTTTTCTGAAAGCACCTTTTGAAGTTACAATTCCACGAGGTGCACAAAGAGGAACTGGATCGCCGGATATATTAGCAGCCACAAACGTTAGATATATTGAAGGACAAAGAATTTATCTTCGCGAATGCCAACCTCATGCACTTGCTAATATTGTTGTGGATTTCAGTGATTTTAACAACCCAGCAATATTGAACGAAAGAATTACTAAGACTCAGCTAATTTGAATTAAGTGTCAAAATTGAAACAACCGTGATGACAAATGATGACACGCGAGATTGTGAACCTAACAAAATCAAGGGGTTACGACGAAGCCGTTGGTCACCCCAAATTTTTCTCAGGTTCGTAGTCAAAAAAACAAAATACCAAGCGGTTCTAAGTACTTAATAACACACAAACGAAGAACGAGCGTAAACGTCGATATTTCATGAAATTTCGGCAGATTTCAAAAAATGATGACACCTTGATGACAGGTTTTAAACCCTGTTTTCGGCTTCTGATAACTGTTTCCATTTTTTGGGGTGACTGACGGAACTTAGGTTTCGCAGTTGCAGATACCCACCCACAGATTTTCAAAATTCAAAGGCCCTAGCAAATAGAAAGAAGTTCTTATGAATGGAGTCGTGCAATTTATCCGAAGTATAGTTTTTCGTGCCATTATGCTTGGTGCCGCTGGTACTTTGGTTGAAGCGACTGGTTGTGTAGGCCGTGAGGCTGCCAAAGCTCATAAGCATGGTGGCATGAGCTTTAAGTGGCTGAACCCGCAGTTGATTGGGCCGCATAAATAGTTTTTTGTACTTTCACCTTGAAAGCCACTTATCCAAGTACTTTTTGATGAAAGGACTGATTTCTTGAAGGTCTTTAGGAATGGTTGGATTGCCATAAATATATATAAAAAGATTATTCTTCGTCATTTTATCAGTTGGAAATACGATCAATCCTTTTTCCCAAACTTCTTTTGCCTCTTTATATCGTTTCAGCTTGAAGAAGGCTGTTCCCAAATTATTATAAGTTTCGTTTAAATGAAACTTATCTTCATGAGGATAATTATCGATAGCAGTTTGATATAATAATATCGCCTTATCGTATTCCTCTGCTGCGACAGCTTCGATGCCTAAAATATAATTGAGACGTGGGTGTTTTGGATTTATTTCTATGGCCTCGTTTAAAAACAATCGGAACTTATCCATGTCATAGTAAGACCAGCAAATTGCAGTCCGACAAACGACCTCAGCAGTACGACCAACTTTTTCTTCAGCGGCATTCATATATTTAAGAGCTTCTTCGTGTTGCCCTTCTTCCGCAGCACACATGGCAAAAGTAATATCTTTAAAAATTTTCTGGCAGCAAAATTTAAACTTCTTACCCGAAGCGCACGGGCACAACGAATAGCTGTCAGGAACAAAAGCTTTTAATTCTTCTTGTTCAACCTCAGAACGCATTTCTGTTTTCGTTGACTGTTGCGTTGATTTTTTTTGAAACTGTTGAAATGAATCTTTAAAGGGTTTTACAAACGGCAGTAAATCTTTGTTGGTATGTTCTGCCATCGGAATTTCAAGTTTCTTGCAAATCGCCCTGAAGGCTTCAACAAAGGGGTCACTTTTTGAAATAAGAACTTGTTGTGGCCTTGCTTTAGACTTTAAAATTGCAGACTCTAACGCGTTAACAATTTTCGAAGGCGTAGGCAAATCCACCGAAAGTTCTTGAGCAAAACAATGCATGGAATACGCATCCAGTAAAACATAGATATTGCAGACACCGTCTTTAACAGTTTCAATTTCTTCACGGTGAAGAATCCATGCTTGATTTATGTCTGTAAAATTTAAAAACTGCTTCATTGTCATTAGTAATTGCCTTTTTTTTAGCCAGGTCTCTATTTTTTCTAGTGAATTATCCCAGGCAAAGCCTGCCTCAAATTTTTCCAAAATACACTTTCCCTTTTCAAGCGAGTATTTTGCCACTTGTTTTGAAAGATCAAGTTTTCCGCTTTCTACCAGCAACTCAACTTGCAGTAAAATTTCATTTAAAATAAACTCGTGGCCATCATTATCGGAAAAAAATTTAGATCCATGGTCAGGAACATGTATGGCATATTCTAAAACCTTGGTCACGTTATTGATATCAGCGACTGGTTTTTTAAATGCTAATGAAATTGAAAGTATTTTATTTAAAACCACATCGTGTTCTGAACGTACTGCCAAAATGCTTGTAAACTTATCAATGCCAAGGCTCGGTATCTGGCTGGCGAATTCTTCGATTACAAAGATGCGAACGGGATGATTATTCCGATTTACATATCTTGATTTTTCTGACGGCATATTTCCCTGACTTTATTTTTTCTTTGGCTTCTTCGCTGTGATTTTTTTAGCAAGTTTATTAAAATCACTTGTCGAACTACTAGCTTCAATACGCCGACGTTCATCATCAAATTTTTCAAATTCTGTCTCTGCATGTTCAAGCGCCATCTGATGAGATATTTTTCCGGCGTGAGTGAGAATGTTTTTTTGGTTGAACTGTAGAAAGCCATCGAACTTTTTTACCCAGCCGGCCATGTGCATAGGGTTTCGGGTCATGGCCTGATCTTCTGCATAATCTAAATACATGGTCACGGTGCGGTTAAGAGCAGTCAGTTCTTTTTCTTTTAAATAGTTTTTTGCAATAGACTCATCTTGCTTACGAATAATTCCTTGCGGAGAATTTTTCCAAGCTGTGAGGCCCATGTTTTTCTTTTCAGCATCTGCACGAGTCTTTATGATTTCGGCAGCAGTCTTTCCATGAGTCGCCCAGTGCGGTTTATTTTGAACAGTGGCATAGAACTCTTGGGTCAATTCAGCTTTGCCATCGTAATCAATGCTGGTGGCGTAAATATCTGTAATTTTTTGATAGAATCTTCGTTCTGAAACTCGGATACGAAGCAAGTGTTCATCAAAAAAATCTTGGCCGATGGATTTGCCCTATTTGAGCCGGTCGTCATCCACAATAAAACTTTTGACCAAGAACTCATTCATTTGAGCCGTAGCCCATTGTCTGAACTGAGTACCACCAGGGCTTCTGACTCGGTAGCCAACGGCTAGGACTGCTTCAAGGCTATAGTGCTTAAGGCTTCGATTGATCTGCCTTTTCCCTTCATTTCGAACTTGTAAGTATTCCTTACAAGTTGAATCGTCAGTCAGTTCCGCTTCTTCGTAAATAGCTTTTAAGTGCAGGGTAATATTTTGCGGTGTTGTCTGGAAAAGCTCTGCGATTGAGGCCTGTGTGAGCCAAACACTTTTGTCTTCAAAGCGAACTTGGATTTTCGTGTGCCCATCATTTGATTGAAATAAAATGATTTCGCCTTTATTAAGTCTCTCACTAATATCATTTTCCGCTCTTTTAAGCTTTGCTCCTCAAGAGGCTCTCAACTTAATTTTATCTAACGGACTTTTTTAATCTTCGTTGTTAATTTGGGATAGCTCATTTTCATGTCCTTTAAAACATCCACAAGGATCTTAGACACCTCAAGATTTCGATACCACTTGTGGTCAGAGGGAATCACATACCAAGGTGCGTGCTTGGTATCCGTAGCCTCAATCATTTTTTCGTACGAGCGCATAAATTTATTCCAGTATTTTCGCTCCTTAATATCTTCTTCTGAAAATTTCCAAAATTTATCAAGATGATCTAAGCGGTCCTGCAGCCGGTCTTTTTGTTCTTTTTTAGATATATTTAAGAAAAATTTGACGACTCTTGTGCCACGTTGGTCTAAAAGTTTTTCAAATTCATTAATGCGCTCATAACGCTGTTCAAAAAAATCTTTTCTACGCAAATATTCATCTGGGATATGCTGCAACTTAAGTAAATCTGGATGCACCATAACTTTCGTGACATCCTCATAATAAGATCGATTAAATATTACAGCAAGCCCACTTTCTGGAGCATGCAAATGGCAGCGCCACAAAAAATCGTGTTTAAGCTCTTCGGGCGAAGGCACTTTGAAAGAATAAACTTTAACTCCCTGCGGATTAGCGCCGGCGAAAACGTGCTTAACAGTGCCATCTTTACCCGAAGCATCGATGCCTTGAAGAATTATCAGCAGCGAATATTTGTTCTGCGCATACATTAAATACAGCAGGTCATACATTTCTTTCTGCAGATGATGTGTCATCTTTTCGGCATCATCCTTATTTTTACATAAGGGATGTGCACTAGGATCTAGTTTTTTTAAATTTATTTTAGATTTACTCACAACTGCTCCGTGATGATAAAATTACAGTCTTGATATATTATTTTCCAGCGTTAGGAATACGGCGCTGGGGGCCTTCATTACGTCGAATGGTATCAGCACGTGAAACGTTTTCTAAGACCGATAGGCTTTTGGCGTGGGTTTTATTCGCTGTTGATTTATTATATTCTTTTTTCAAATTCATGCGCTGATGCCCTTCCTGGTGGGCTGGGTCAATGACTGGCACAAAGTCGGTGGCTAATTCTTTACTTTTTTTCTTAGACGCGCTGGGATTTTTCGCCCGCTTGGTTGGGCTTTTTTTACCCATCAAGGCCATGGCCGATTTTGATTTAACTGCTTGCTTAGTTGTTTTCGGTGCTTTTTTAGCTTTAGCTTCCATTTAAACATCTCCCTTGATAGATTCGATACAATCGTGAAACAAATTAAAGTGATTTACAACTACAAAGCAAGGGCTATACCGAAAGGCTAACAGGCCCGAAATAAAGAATGTGCAGAATTAATACAGCTGAAACTAAACCTTCCCTGACTAAGCTGGTATGACAATCCACACCTTTTGCGAAGAATAAAAAAGGCTTATAAATATTTTTATGAAACCACAATTAACCACCTTAAGTTCAGCCTTAATTAAATTTCACCGTGAACTCTTATTTTTTCAAGCAAGCATTGCCGAACATCAAGACAAGCGGACCTACACCCCGTATGAGCTGTTAGGCTTATCGTTAAATGATCCACGCTTTGTTTGGTTACGTAAATTTTCAGAATTAATAATGAAAATTGATACCGTCACCGATGATAAAGAACATAAGCCATTCGACGGACGCGCACTTTATGATGAGGCTTTGCATTTGATCAGCGGAGATTCGAGCAGTATTTCTGAACAGTATAATTTGGCGATGAAAACGGAACCAACTTTAATAATTAAGTTAATTGAAATTAAAAAAGCATTAGCGGCCTTAGCACCGCTAATTAAAATCGCGCATTAAACCTTCGGAACTTCTGACTGCAGTCCTTTGACCTTACTCATGTAGCGCACAAGTAAAAACACCGCAAAGGCCACAATGATAAAGCTAATGATGGTCGTTAAAAATAACCCGACATTGACTGTGACGGCTCCGGCTTTTTGCGCTTCTGCCAAGGTTGCATACGGGGCTGATTGTAAAGCACCTTGCTTTAAAATTATAAATAAGTTTTTAAAATCAACATTTCCGACCAAAAGCCCGATGGGCGGCATGATCACATCGGCCACCAAAGAATTAATTATTTTTCCAAATTCCGTGGCGATAATTAATCCAATCGCAAGTTCGACAGCATTTCCTTTTATTGCAAACTCTTTAAAATCGCTCATTATGCTCATGGTTAAACTCCTTATTTTTAAAAATTATAGCGAAAAATGCTCCCGAATGGCACGCGCTTTTTCATGGACGACCGGCACGGGGAAATTCTCGGCCTGAATTAAAATTTGCACAACGCCATTTCGATAATTTGAGATATTTAAAAGCTCTGGCTTTTCGGTAAGGCTTTGCTCTAAGCGGTAAAGTCCAGCTAACTGTGGATAGACTAGCGTCGTTTGGTCGACGCCGGCGTGATGCGAATTTTCCACTGGATTTAACGCTTTACAATCACTTAAGCTTAAGCACGGCGTCTCTTGATAAACTTTTTTAAGAAACTGCACATCTTCATTGGATTTCAAATCGCGTGCGATGAGATAAGTTAACAAACCTTTGCCGTTTCTATCTTCGGCAGGAATAGTTTCATATTTTTCAAAAATAATCCCGTGCAGCGTAGGGCTTAAATATTTGAGATCACGATCCATCCTTAGATCATTATCATTTTTTAATTTTAGCTGCTGGTCTATCACGGCCAATTTCGCTTTATCTTCAGCCGGTATATTTTGATAAAGACCAGACTCTACCGTCACTGGGGAACTTCCGCCATCTGAAACAGCAACTACTGTTTGTGCGGGTTTTTCAAGGGTGTTGGTTTTACGAAAATCGTATTGACTAGGTTTAGTGAAACTCACGGGACTTGGATCTTTTCGTTTTACAATTAAAAAAAGCCCTGCAATTAGCAGAGCTCCTGTAAAAATTAGAGCTGAAAAGAAAAGTTTAGTGGCTTTCAAAGTCAGCAAGCATCGCTTTTTTAACATCGGCTTTATCAATCCGACCTAATTGATCGGTCGCATAGATATTAGCATCCATTTTAACTTTTTCACTGCAGTTTGCACAGAATTTGGAAATATTTTTTAACATCACAGTCGAAGAACCATAGGAACCCATGTACGACGAATCACACGCTGGTTGTCCTTGCAGTTTTGCGCCGGTCCAAATGCTGGCCATGTCTTTTCCATTCGCATCTAAAAACGGAGTCGGACAGGTATCATGCATCCAGTTTCCGTGATCAGTTTCAGCGTGCCGAGCTTCATGGTAAACAACCATTAACCGCGCCACTTGCGGATGGCTAAATTTGATAAAGTTTTCTGTTAGCCACATTTTATTTGGATCGAAGAAAGGCTGCACGCATGCCACTGCCGGACCGCCCCCGCATGAATCAAGACCAATAGAAGTGATATGAGATTGGAAAAATTTCTTGTAAACATCGCCCGAAACATTTCCATAGATTTGTTTATGATACGGAGTTTGCGAGGTTCCAGTAATTTGCGCCGCAAAAGCTAAATCTTGAACCATTTGCTCTTGGATCGCTTTGGGTACGTCTTGATCGAAATCGACTGCTTTAACCTGCATCGTTGACAGAAAACCGACTATTAATAAAACTGCTTTCATATATTCCCCTCCTAGGTGATTGCAGCTTAAATTCTGGCGCATCATTTTACTGGTTCGCAAGTTAAATCAGCGGATTTTACTAATTTTTGACACTTGCGCATGCTTGAATATCTTGCAAGAATAATGGGATCTCCATAGACAGACTTAAAATGGTATGCTGAAATTTTACTTATTTACTGAGGTCTTATGCTTAAAAAGTTTGTTCTGTTTTTCATTTTAAATTTGGCCATGACGAACGCGTGGGCCGTCGTAAAAATTCAGTTTTTTGGAATGCAGACCATGCTTAATGTAATCGAACACGATATGAGTTCGCCTAATGATTCGGATGCGGTCGAGCTTTTTAATTTGATGAATGTGCCGATCCAGCATTCTTTTCTAGGCACCGGTAAATCCATCGCGACAGCAGACCAGAAACTTAATTTTGTCTGTGCCGTACAGGGAAATGAAAATAAGTGTTCAATCATAATTCAGCAAAGCCCAGAAACTAAAGCTGATCCGTTCAATAAAATACTAACTTATGAGGTCACTGGCGCAGCTGCCAATTTCTTATTTGACAAATTCTTGCTTCAGAATCAGCACGACATTCATTTTATCTCAGCCGATCAAAAATTGTCATTGGATGTTTCCGCTAAGCATTTTCGTCTACATTTTCAACAACATTGATCTATTCACTAAATTCTTTTAAAGGAGTTCTAAATGTCAAATCCCGCTTTTAATGAAAAAGTTTTAAGTAAAATCCGCGATGTTAGTGATGTTTCTCGCATGACCATTGATGGAACGATTAACCGTGCGGGCTTACTGATTTTGCTAACCATCGCTGGCGCAGCTCTGGGCTGGAATTTACAATCATTTCCAATTCTTATCGGCGTTATAATTGCGAATTTGATTTTAGCATTTCTAATAATTTTTAAACCAGAACGTGCCCCAACACTTTCTCCAGTTTATGCGATCTGTGAAGGCTTATTGCTTGGCTCAATTTCATCTGTCTATAGCTTTCGTTATCCGGGAATTGTAACCAACGCAATGATTTTAACTTTAAGCTGTTTGGTTTTGATGCTAGGACTTTACAAATTCAAGATTATTACTGTAACCGACAAACTTCGTTCAGTAATCATGGGTGCCACATTAGCTATTGGCGTAACTTACCTGATCAATATAATCATGGGGTTTTTCGGCACTTCAATTCCGATGATTCATGAGAGTTCAACACTTGGCATTGGTTTTTCTGTTTTGGTTGTTGGAGTCGCGGCGTTTAATTTGCTGCTAGACTTTGATATGATCGAGCGGGCTTACCAGCAAGGGGCCCCTAAATACATGGAGTGGTATGGCGGATTTGCCTTACTTGTTACGATCGTATGGCTGTATTTAGAAATGTTACGGCTACTAGGTAAAATCAATCGCAAATAATCTGGCCTATCATTTTTAGGAAGTTTGTCGTTTCACAGCGGCAAATTTCCTTAATCATTTTATCAGCTATCCCCACAATTGTCCTAGCTATGGCGCCTTAATTGCTATCTTAGTTCTTTGTATTTGCTTGAAAGCAAAATAACCTAGAAAGAAGGATTTTATGTCAAACAAGAAACATTCTGCTGCATCAAACGTTAAACACTCAAGTGATGACAACCAAGTTAACAACACTGAGGGCGCACACATGCCGGATGCTCGTTCGCCAGGACCAAAAGTTTCAGAAAAAGATGCTCGCGCGGCATTTAGTTCTGTTCCTGAAAACACAAGCTCCAAGAAAAATAAATAGAAGTTGAATCAAGGGGGCCACAGCCCCCTTGATATCAGTGGCAAGTAAATTTTTGTAGCGGCACCATGAATGTCGATCAAGCCGCAACATTTCTCTGATTAATAAAAAAAAAAATTATCGTTAAATCTATTTTCGAAAAAAAAGTAATTCATGTCCTTTGCCTTGGCGGACAGCCGATTGCCGAATCTTTAGGTGCGGCTGTTGGCAAGTTGTCCTTAGATGAAGTTGGTTGGCATTCTGTAAATCTTTTTGAAAATGCGGTCAATCCGGTTAACGAAAAGCTAACTGTTTTTCAGTGGCATAGCTATGGCTTTGAGCTACCTGTAGAGGCACTAACGTTAGCACCAACCGCTTTTGCAAAAATCAGGCATTTACATGCGGAAATAATGTCGTCGGTTTTCAATTTCACCCCAAGACAACCACTATTTGGGTTACCGAACGTGTAATAACCAAACGCTTGCCTGCGCCGTCGGAATCCTCACGAACGGAAACTGTAATTCAAGCGGGTCTGAAATTTCAACCACAGCTGCAACACTGGTATTTTCAGTTCTTAAATCGTTTTACTGACCTTGCGTTCAGGCAAAACCATTCCGACTAGTCTGCGGAAAGTTTTTTCTTCACTTGCGGATAATTTTTTAAAAAATTCTTTTTCTACTTTCCTCCGTGCTGTCGAACACATTTTAATAAGTTGCTTGGCATTTTTAGTAAGCACGATCGATTTTATTCTACGATCCGTTAGATGGCCTTGCCGCTGGACTAATTTTTTACTTTCCAAATGATCTATAAGTTTGACCATACTTGCTTTATCAATACCCAGTTCGTCCCCAAGCTCGATTTGACTTTTAGGGCCGCTGATTTCAAGTACTTTTAATATTCCAAGATGAAAAGTT
The DNA here is from genome assembly GCA_043753645.1 of Bdellovibrionales bacterium. GTDB lineage: Bacteria > Bdellovibrionota > Bdellovibrionia > Bdellovibrionales > Bdellovibrionaceae > Pseudobdellovibrio. Next base: position 8,023 of record JAYUWH010000031.1, on the reverse strand, counting down.
TGCATATCATATATTTTTAAAGCGTCATTTTGTAACAGTCGAAACCACGCGGCCGCTTTGTACAGGCTATAGCCAAAGTACTCACTTAAGACGGGATGAATTTTCGTTTCATCCTGATAGCTCACATTTTTTAAGTTCAACGTTGTCTTAGCACTGGGCCTTTTGCTCATGCTTATAGTTTAACAACAAATGGTTTGCATTGCAAACCATTTGTTGTTAAACCTTTTTAATCATCCGAGGTTCTTATGGCCACAAATCTTTTACGAAGCACCGTTCATCGACTTTTGCTAATACTTTTTTTTAATCCTAGTGCGAATGCTGAATCCGTGGATTTGCACACAATCTTAAGTGAAGTTTCAGCAAACTCGCCTACAATTGTAAAATCCAAAGCATTTTATGACGAAATGTCTTGGAAAAAAGTAGAAACTTTTCAAGGTTTCTTACCTAGCCTTACCGGGGCGGTTAATTATGTGACAAATAAACGTTATATGTTATTTGATGCGAATCTTGGTCCCAACGCCGTAACAATTGCCCAGATTATTCCAACCACCTTGTATTCACTGACCGCAACCCTTCCACTGTTTGATGGCTTTGCAAGTACGCACCGCTACTTAGCAGGAAAAAAGATCGAGTTATCCGCAAAACACGATTATGAGTGGACGCAGTTTCAAATTTCAAGGCAAGTGACACTGCAATTCTACAAAACATTAGCAGCCGAGGCCTTAAAAACGGTCGCGGAGCAAAACCTAAAAACTTTGCAAGATCATCTTAAAGATGTTCAAGCGCTTAAAAAAGCTGGCGTATCGACGACCTATGATGTGTTGCGCGTTGATGTGCAAATTTCTGAAGCGCAGTCTGAAATTATTAATACAATCGACAATTATGAACTAGCAAAAGCAAAATTAGGTGAAGTCTTGGGTAAGGATTCTGAACTCCGTGAACTGAGTGGAAAATTACCGGTGATCAATACCGTCACTTCAGAGCAAATAAATTCGTTAGCGTTTAAGGATCGAAAAGATCTGATGGCACTAGAAGAAAAAGTAGCCTCGCTGCAAGACCTGAATTCTGCAGCAGGCCGGCATTGGGTTCCAAAAATTTCAGCTTACGGGCAGTATCAGTATTACAATAATAAAAATGACAGTTTCACCGATGACAATGCCTTTCGCGAAGCTTACCAAGTGGGATTGAATTTAACCTGGAATATATTTGATGGCATGGGCTCTGCCGCTAGGTCTCACCAAGCCAGCTCGCAGGCTTTACAGTTAGAAAAAACTTTGCAAATTACTAAGCTAAAGACAGCCCAAGAGCTTGAATTTTGGAAGCGAAAATTTAAATATTTTAGTACCGTTTATCGTTCGAAACTTGCAGACATTGGAAAATCGCAGGAAGCCATTCGCTATGCACGCGAAGGCCGCCGCGCTGGAACCCGTCCCAATAGTGAACTGTTAGATACCGAGTTGGATTTATTCCGTTCTAAAGCTGGTTTAGTTAATGCCCAGATCGGCACGGTAGAGGCCTTAATTAATTTAGAATTAGCAAGTGGCCAACAACTTTACGATTTCAACTAAAGAAAGATAACCATGGATAAAAAGAAAAAAATATTTGCAGGTATCGGCGTTTTGGCGACAGTTCTTATCGCTTATTTTATCTATCAACATTACATGTATGTAGAAACGGACAATGCCCAGGTTGAGGCTCACACCGTTTTGATTTCAGCCAAAGTTTCGGGATACCTGAAAGAAGTTTTTGTCTCGGATGGTCGCAAAGTAAAAAAGGGTGACGTCTTAGTTCTTATGGACGATCGGGATTTTTCTGCAGCCCTTGACGCTGCAAAAAGCGAAGTACTTTCATTAGAAGCGCGAAAAAAAGATGCTGAGAAAAATTATTACCGACTAAAAGACCTGGTTGCCAAAGCCGTCGTATCCCAGCAGCAATTCGATTCAGTGGCAGCAACTTATCATGAAATTAAGGCGAAATACGACTCGGCTGTGGCGCGTGCGACGCAAGCAGAACTTAGTTTAGAATACACACGCCTGGTAGCCCCGAGTGATGGAATCATTGCCAAAAGTTCGGCCGAAGTTGGACAACTTGCAAACCCTGGTACGCCGCTTGTGGGTTTTGTAAGTTCAGATGCTCGGTGGATTTCTGCTAACTTTAAAGAAACTGAAATCGATGCAATAAAAATTGGAAGAAAAGTAGATATTGAAATTGATGCTTTAGGTGGAAAAAAATTTACCGGCGAAGTTGAAAGTATAAGCTCAGCGACCGGGGCCACTTTCACCTTGCTACCACCCGACAATGCCACGGGCAATTTCACCAAAGTTGTCCAGCGGGTACCCGTGCGAATAAAAATAAACAATCTTTCTGAGGAAGATAAAGATCGTATGCAGGCTGGATTATCTGCCGTGGTGAAAGTACATATTCATTAATTGTAGCTCAAGTCTTACCGGAGTTTTCATGAGTCGTGATTCAAAATTAATTGTCTTTGTTGCCGTCTTGGCATCGCTGCTTGAAATCATCGATACTTCTATCGTAAATGTGGCCTTGCCTACGATGATGGGAAATCTTGGAGCAACTCTTGAAGATATTTCCTTAGTGATCACTGGGTATGCTATTGCGAATGCCGTGATTCTACCCGTTTCAGCTTGGCTTGGTGATCGGATTGGACGCCGGACTTATTTTTTAGGATGTATTACACTTTTTACTATAACGTCAGTGGCTTGCGGCTTAGCTCCGAATTTATTTACCTTAATTATTTTTCGCATTCTGCAAGGCCTTGTTGGTGGCGCACTACTTCCCACATCTCAAACCTTAATCTACGAACAGTTTCCCAAAGAAAAGGCCGGAATGGCCGGAGCCATTTTCGGCATGAGCGTGATGATTGGCCCAACCTTGGGTCCTGTGATGGGTGGCTATTTAACGGATCATTTTGGCTGGCGGTCGATCTTTAATATTAATTTGCCATTGGGATTACTAGCTTTATTTATTGGAATGATGGTCATTCACAATGCTAAAAAAGAAAATACCACAGATAATGTTAATAAGGCTAAGCCTGCATTCGATACATTAGGAATTATTTTACTGGTCGTCGGTATCGGCTGTTTGCAGTTCGTTTTAGAGCGCGGAGAAGCCGATGATTGGTTTTCATCGAATGCCATCATTTTTAATACTTTTCTAGCGGCGATATGTTTGCCTACTTTTGTTTGGTGGGAATCCAAAATCGATAATCCAATTATCAACGTTCGTTTATTCAAAGATGCCGCCGTGCAAAGCGGCGTCATGATGATGAGTTTGCTTGGTTTTTTCTTATACGGAGTTGTTTTTTTACTGCCGGTGTTCTTAAGCCGCATGTACCACTATGATGCCACACAGATCGGTACATTTTTTATTCCGGGATCCTTAGTCACAATGGCAATGATGCCTTTTATTGGGAAACGAATGCAGGCGGGTACGAATCCGAAACTGATGATCATTATTGGCTTTGCTGGCATTGAATTATTTTTATACATGATGACCCGATTTTCTCCGCTGTCGGCCAAAGATGAAATCTTACATATGCTTTACGTCCGTGGTTTTGCGCTGGCCTTTTTATTTGTGCCAATCAACTCGTCTATTTTAAGCCAATTCTCGGGAATAAACTTAGGTCAAGTCGCTGGCCTGCTTAATTTATTTCGCCAACTTGGTGGCAGTGCGGGTATTGCCTTGGTTGCAACCTTACTGAATACAAAAAGCCATCAGAATTACCAAGATCTTAGTAATCGGGTAAATGCATTTAATCCTCAGACCCAGGGATTCATTCAAAGTACTGCAGCTGGAATGAAAACCAAGTTTTCATCGGCGATAGGAATTGATTTGCATTCCGCTGCGGCAACTAAAGCGTTATACTTTAAAGTACAAAATCAAGTGTTCATGATGAGTTTTATCCAGCTAGTCTATATAATGATGTTCGTCATGATTTTGGTGATTTATCCGATTTATCGCCTAAGAATAAAAAAGGGCCCGGTTAAAATCATTAACGAGCACTAGCCTCCAAAAAAAAATTCAAAATGATACAACCGGTGAAAAAATTGTCGAGCGCAGGCGATTCTGTCCCGTAGAGTGTTACGGGACAGAATCGCCTGCGCTCGACAACATTTCCTAAAAATGACTTAATTTGAAACACCCCTGAACAAAAGCAAGCCTTGAACTAAAGTCTAGGTTTTAGCATGTCGATAGATCTGCTAACAGAAGACACAGCGCGTAGGCTTAACCGCCTTTGCCAAGAAAACATCGACGATGAACAACGCTGAAATGAGGCCTAAATTATGAAAATCACCGAAGTAAAAATCTTTCCGGTTAACGAAGAACGCCTAAAAGCTTACGTGACGATCACGATTGAAGCTAGCTTCGTCGTTCGCGATCTGAAGGTTATCCAAGGGCCGCAAGGTCTTTTCATCGCCATGCCGAGTAAAAAGCGCAAAGACGGACAATTCCGTGATATTGCTCATCCACTGAATCAGGAGACACGCCAACATATCGAAGACATGGTTTTCGAGGCTTACGAAAAAGAGCTTAAATCCATGGGAGAAACGCTGGTCAGCTTGAAACGTCAGAAGGCTCCGTCAAGTACGGGAACCGACGACTACTAAATTTTATGATGAGATTATTAGCATCTTGTACGACTTAAATTTACCTGTTTGATCATGGAAAGACCCTGCGAAAAAGTTCTTTCCTAAAATCAGACAAATTTTAAAAGCCCAGATTGATAGCTATAATGGCGCCTTAATCTGGGCTTTCTTTTGCGCGGACTAATTTTTGTTGCCTTGTAACGCAAAATTCATTAATTTTTCAGTTCGTTCGTTTTCGTTGGGGTATCGCCAAGTTGGTAAGGCAATAGATTTTGATTCTATCATTCGGAGGTTCAAGTCCTCCTACCCCATCCAATTTTTTTCGTTCATGGAGTTTATGAGTACTACTCTTGAAGAACTTTCGAAAGCTGCCGAATCCCTTAAAATTTCAAGTGATCTTTTAAAAAATGCCGTAGCTCAAGAACCTAAAAATATAGAACTGCATAAGGCTTTGCGAGACGGCTGTATTCAACGTTTTGAATTTTGTGTCGAGCTTTCATGGAAAGTCTCGATGAAAATCATGGGGCTTCAAACAAAAGCGCCCAACACCGCAATTCGAGAAATGGCCCAAAATCAATTGATTGATGATCCACAAATTTGGTTTGATTTTCTTTTAGCACGAAATAAAACCTCGCACACTTATGCCGAAGAGGTAGCCAAAGCCGTTTATCTTGAAGTTGAAAAATTAATTCCTGAGCTTCATCAACTTGTTAATCGGCTACAAAAAATAAAATGAATCACGGTTTAAGCGAAGACGAATTTAATTTTTTAATGAATGAAGTTGTTCAGCCTTTAAAAAAATTAAATGCAAAAGTTTTCTTATTTGGTTCGCGAGCCAGTGGTCAATTTAAAAAATTTTCGGATGTTGATGTGACCTATATTCAAAGCGAAAAACAGCGAATTCCAAGCCACGAAATATTTCGCATCATTACGAATGTCGAAGATTCACGTTTTTCATATAAAATTGATTTAGTGAACTACGACGAGCTAGCAAGCAGCTACAAAGCGAATGTTGACCGTGAAAAAATTGAACTTTAAGTATTTGCATTCCACCATCAACTGAGAAGAGCCAAAATACACCGGCTGCAAATACTGCCTACTGGCGCTCTGTCGCGTGCGGGCGATTAATTCGTAAAGCCTATCAAACACAAGTTGCGCAGTAGGTTGCATGAATCAGGTTCTGATCTGCGGTGAGCCAAATCAGCCAGTGCTTTGCAAAAAACACCAATTCAGCTATATTTTCATCTCAGAAATATGCGAGTGATGAATAAAAATAATTATCTACAAGAATTTTTCAAACTAGAAGCAGCAAGCGGGATCGTTTTGTTTGCGCTTGCTGTTGCCGCGCTTGTTTGGGCAAATTCTCCTTTTTCCGAAAGCTATCATGCCCTTTGGCAGACCTCCGTTGCTGGCATGTCATTTCATCACTGGATCAACGATGGATTAATGGCGATATTTTTTCTTGTTGTTGGCCTTGAGATCAAAAGAGAAATCACTCAAGGCGAGTTGTCATCAAAACAAAAAGCATCTCTTCCCATTGCTGCGGCCTTGGGAGGCATGGTTGTTCCCGCATTGATCTACTCTTTTTTTAATCGAGGTACTATTGGATCTGCAGGCTGGGGTATTCCGATGGCAACGGATATTGCATTTGCCCTTGGAGTACTGAACCTTCTTGGCAAACGAGTTCCAGCATCGCTTAAATTATTTCTTACAGCGTTCGCCATCGTCGATGACATGGGAGCTGTCTTAGTGATTGCTCTTTTTTACACCGCCCAAATTTCTTGGTTATTTCTCGCTCTTGGATTCGGAATTCTTGGTGCTTTACTTGTTTTTAATCGGATGCACGTTTTGAAATCATCAATTTATCTCACTCTTGGTGCTTTCGTTTGGTTCGCCTTTCTGAAGTCAGGCATTCATGCAACAGTTGCAGGCGTCCTACTGGCTTTAGTGATCCCCACGCGTACAGGAATAAAGCTAGAGCACACTTTTCACCCTTGGGTATCCTTTGGGATCATGCCGCTTTTCGCTTTGGCAAACGCTGGAGTCTCGCTTTCGGGCGGAACGCTATTTCATCCGATAAATCTTGGAATCATCTCGGGCCTTATAATTGGCAAGCAGATAGGCATCACGCTGTTCTCTTGGCTTGCTGTGCGTCTGCGAGTTGCGGCTCTTCCTGAAGGAATCCGTTGGGTACAGCTTTACGCTACCGGGTGGCTTGGAGGCATTGGTTTCACAATGTCTCTTTTTATTGCGAACCTTGCTTTCAATCAAGCTCAGTTAATTGACCTGGCAAAGCTTGGTATTCTTGCCTCTTCAATTTTGGCAGGAATTATCGGAGCTGCTATTTTATTTCTATCTAACCGCAAGCCAGCCTAGCGTCGAAATAGCAACATAGTAGACTGTAATGGTTTGTCGTTATATATTACGACTATGTTTAAAAATAAAATAAATTTTCTTGCTAGCTTCAGAGTCTTCTTCTCACTGCTTGGATTTAGTGCCTTAGTGACAGAGATTGCAACATTGAGCGAACGTGGCAGATTTATACCCGTTAACTTTTTTAGCTTCTTCACAGTAGAAGCCAATTTATTTGCAATCTTAATTCTTCTTGCGAGTGCTTTAGTGCCGGTCAACAACAATCGAGATGACCGTTTAGCTTTACTGCGAGGCTCGTCTACTCTGAATATGATTGTTGTCGGCATTGTCTTTTCGATATTGCTCGCAGGTTTAGACGCCCAGTTGACAGCCATTCCGTGGGATAACACGGTTTTACATTACATTATGCCCGTGTTCGTAGCTTTAGATTGGTTTATTGATCTGCCAAAAGTATTGATTAGCTTTAAGCGCGCTTTGGTATGGATGGCGTTTCCCATTACCTACGTCACTTACAGTTTGATTCGCGGGCATTTTGTTGATTGGTATCCGTACCCGTTTCTTAACCCCAACGAACATGGCTATGTTGGAGTCGCGATAACGAGTGTCGTGATTGCAATCGGGGCTGCGGGGCTCATTTGGGTGTTAGTAAGATTCACGAGACCGGAGATAGGCTCGAAAAAAAATGATAGATCTACTTGATGAAAAAGGAACAGGATTATTGCTGGACCTTAGATACGCAAAACTCATTTACCAAGCGAAAAGTAAACTTGAAGAAAATCTCCAGCTAGCTATGTGAATCTACTTGTTGCAAGATTAAAAAAATAAAGAAAATGAAAAGTTGCCTGATTGCAAATGTCCGTGATCGTGGCCATCAACTACTTCTGCTCGTCTTATCTTATGTGAACCTCCCCCAATTTGACGGACACTTTTAACGATATAAAATATCCAACAAAAGGGGAAATATATGGGAAAGTTCGGAAACAGAAAGTACACTTCAGAGTTTAAGCAGCAAGCGTCTGAATTAGCAATGAAAATTGGGTCCA
>JAYUWH010000030.1:0-20161 GCA_043753645.1 Bdellovibrionales bacterium | reverse complement strand
GCTGATCTAAGTGTAGTGCCGCAACTTTTTCGTCAAGATGTTTTGGCAAGCGGTAAATACCAATTTCGGGGTAGGCATCGCGGTTCGTGTACAAATCAATTTGAGCTAAAACTTGATTCGTAAAAGAATTGCTCATCACAAATGATGGATGTCCGGTACCACAACCAAGATTCACTAAACGACCTTTAGCTAACACGATAATTTGATGGCCATTCTTTAAAGTATGGATATCAACCTGCGGTTTAACTTCACGCTGCTTCGAATTTTTATTTAACCAAGCCATATCGATTTCGATATCAAAATGTCCGATGTTGCAAACAATGGCATTGTCTTTCATTTTAGCGAAATGCTTTTCAGTAATAATATCGCAGCAGCCGGTAGCGGTAACAAAAATATCGGCGCGTGCAGCGGCGTCTTCCATAGTTGTTACTTCGTAACCTTCCATTGAAGCTTGCAAAGCACAGATCGGATCAACTTCTGTAATCAATACGCGCGCACCTAAGCCCCGCATCGAAAAAGCAGAGCCTTTTCCAACATCTCCGTAGCCAGCGACCACAACGGTTTTTCCGGCGATCATGACATCAGTTGCGCGCTTTATACCGTCTGCAAGGGATTCGCGGCAGCCGTACAAGTTATCAAACTTTGATTTTGTTACCGAATCATTAACGTTGATTGCAGGAACTTTTAATTTTTTATTTTTAAGCATTACTTCTAAGTTGTGCACGCCAGTTGTTGTTTCTTCAGAAAGACCAATGATTTTTTTAATTAATTTTGCAAACCGAGGTTCGTGCATCATGTTTGTTAAGTCGCCACCATCATCTAAAATTAGATTGTAGCCTTGGTCTCCCCATCCTGTGATGGTTTGTTCAATACACCAGTTGAATTCAGGTTCAGTTAAACCCTTCCACGCAAAAACTGGCACTCCGGCAGCAGCCATAGCCACAGCGGCGTGATCTTGCGTTGAAAAAATATTGCAAGATGACCAACGAATTTCCGCGCCTAAGTGAATTAGTGTCTCGATTAATACAGCTGTCTGAATTGTCATGTGCAAGCAACCAGCGATTCGCGCGCCTTTCAAAGGTTGCTGCGTACCGAATTCTTTTCGCAGAGCCATTAAGCCAGGCATCTCTTTTTCCGCAATTAGAATTTCTTCACGGCCCCAACGTGCAAGTTCAGCAAATACTTTTGGGTTTTTCATGGCCTCTTTGCAAACGGCGTAATCTGTTTTTGCCGTTTTAGCTTTTTGCATGGATTTTGCCGGTGTCTTTACCATTGTCTTTGCCGGTGCCTTTACTATTGTCTTTGCCATTTTCGTGTCCGTTCTTTTTTCGGTTGTCGTTCGCATGGTTTTCCCTTTTTTTATTTTATGGTAATGTTAAAATTTCGTAGCCTGTATCTGTCATTAAAATTGTATGTTCAAATTGTGCGGATAATTTTCCGTCTTTTGTTTCGTAGTATTTTATATTTGAGCCCGCAATCGGATATTCAATAAATTCATCGGTGCCCTCATTGACCATGGGCTCGACTGTAAAGCAGGTCCAAGGAGTCAATTTTTCGCCTTTACCTTTTTTTCCAAATGCCGGAATAAATAAGGGCGAATGAAAAACACGACCAATACCATGGCCACCTATTTCTTTGACCGTGCTGTATCCCCTTCGGGTCACGAATTTATTGGTTTCAAAGCCAATATCACCAGTGCAGCCATCAACGGTAATCGCTTCAATTCCTATCATCATAGCTTGGTGAGCGCATTCAACCAGATCTTCAGCCACCGCAGAAACTTTTCCGACTTTAATGGTTTTAGAAGTATCACCAAAAAATCCATCTTTTTTGACAGTGACATCGATGTTTAAAATATCACCGTCTTTGATGACGTACGTACCTGGTAGTCCATGGCAAACCACTTGATTAACGGAAATACATGTCGCTAACGGATAGCCGTGGTAACCGATACAGGCAGAAACTCCACCCAAACTTTGAGTGTAGTCGTTAGCGATTGTATCAAGTTCTAAAGTTGTCATGCCGATTTTGACTTGCTTTGCAGTGTAGTCCAAAACTTGCGCAGCCATTTTACAAACGTGACGCATTTTTACGATTTCATCAGGACTTAGGGGCTTATCAGACATATTTTGGCACTATAAATGAAAAAACCCCTTAAAGCTAGAGCCTTAAGGGGTCGTCTATGATCTTATCAAAGACTTAAATAAGCCTAGAGCTTACTTTAAGTGCTTAGAAACAAGTTTAGTCATTTCAAACATAGAAACTTGGTTCTTACCAAAAATCGGCTTTAATTTGTCATCAGCATTGATGTTACGACGGTTTTTAGCATCTTGAAGATTGAACTTCTTGATGTACGCCCATAATTTTTTAACAACTTCAGTGCGAGGAATTGGTGTCGCGCCGATCACAGCTGCTAAAGTAGCAGATGGAGTTAAAGGCTTCATGAACGCAGCGTTTGGCTTACGTTTTCCAGCAGCTTTTTTAGGAGCAGCTTTTTTTGCAGTTGCAGTTTTAGTTGCAGGAGCAGCTGCAGTTTTAGTTGCAGTTTTTTTTGCAGCAGCTTTAGGAGCTGTTTTCTTTGCAGCAGCTTTTTTAGGAGCAGCTTTCTTCGTTGTTTTTGCCATGATATCCTCCGTTAAGGTTGGCTATTTGTTTTTCTTTTTCTAATACTTTAGTCCCAAGACTAAAGTCCAATAAACACAGTCTAAGGCTAAGTTTTTTAGTTTGTCCAATAGAAAAACAACAATTCTTCATTATTTTTAATTTTTACGTCTGAAAAAGCTGATTTTCCCTCGAGGAAAAGCTTGTTTTAAGGCGAATTCGTCGTTTTTTCCCTCTGTAAACATACTTTTCACGAGGAGAAACCACATGAAATTCACTTCTGGCCTTCATAGAAAATCGATATTTCCGATGAGTTTAAGATGAAATCGGAATCAAATTTCGCCGAAACTCTTGAAGAAATAACCAAGAATCAGAGTGTGAATTCCGATGCAATGAACGCAGCCAAGGCTTCGTCTTTCAACTTCTCTGCCGGCTGGGAAAGCCAGCTAGATCCCTTCGGCATGTCGGATTTAATCGGTAGAACTGCTGTTTTTAAATCGCAAGTTTCTAAATACAAATCCACTTTCAAACGCCCTGTTCATCTATTTAATGATGAGCAAAAACAAGCGTTTGAGTATCTTTGCAAGTGGTCACCGAAGCTCCAAGATAATTTTTCCGTAATTGAACTTCGTACAAATTACCGCATGGCCTTGCTGAAAACTCATCCAGACCACGGGGGCACCAGTGAAATTTTCTGGGCCACTAGAAAAAGCTATGCATTGTTAAAATCGTTGGTTACAAGCAAGGTGTGAAACAGACCGAAATCCTATTGTGCACATTGAATTCGACCTATCAGCACTCGGCATTTGGCCTGCGTTACATTCTGGCCAACATGAAAGAGCTTAAACCTCGAACAAGCATTCTTGAGTGGACCATCAAAGAAAATCCGCGGGTCATTGTTGAAAAAATTCTACATCATCAGCCTAAAATCGTCGGCTTCGGGGTCTACATCTGGAATACGACCGAAACTTTACAAGTTATTTCAACTCTAAAAATGGTAGCGCCACACATCCTTATCGTCTTGGGTGGTTCCGAAATATCCTATGAAACGGAAACTCAAGAGCACCTTAAATGGTGTGATTATGTCATCAAAGGAGAAGCGGACTTGTCGTTTCCGGAATTCTGCAAAAACTACTTCGATAACAACTTGAAACCGATTGCGCAGATTGTTCCGCCCGTGCTGCCTGAAGTGAAGTCCATCATAATGCCTTATGATCTGTATACGGATGACGATATTAAAAATCGAATCATTTATGTCGAAGCGTCACGCGGCTGCCCTTTTAAATGCGAATACTGCTTATCCTCTCTGGATAAATCTGTACGAAGCTTTGAACTTGAATTATTTTTGGGTGAAATAAAAAAATTAATCGACCGTGGGGCCAGGACCTTTAAATTTGTTGATCGCACGTTTAATCTTTCACCGACCACTTCATGCCGGATTCTTGACTTCTTTTTAGGTCATATCGAACTCGGGTTATTTCTTCACTTTGAAATGGTGCCGGACCGGTTACCCATTGAAATTCGCGAGATGATTCAGAAATTTCCCGAGGGTTCACTTCAGTTCGAAGTTGGTATTCAGACTTTAAATCCTGTGGTCGCAGTGAATGTTTCTAGAAAAAATGATTTAGTGAAAGTACAGCAGAATTTTCAATTTCTACGATCATCAACCAAGGTTCATACTCATGCCGACCTTATTGTTGGTCTTCCTGGTGAAACCCTAGATAGTTTCGCCGAGGGCTTTGATCAGTTAGCTAAGATGGGTCCCGATGAAATTCAGGTTGGAATATTAAAACGGCTTAAAGGGACGCCAATTGCGCGTCATGAAAAGACTTTTCAAATGATTTATTCTAATTTTCCACCATTTCAAATATTAAGTACGTCCACCATGGATTATGTTACATTGCAAAAAATGAATCGCTTTGCCAAGTTCTGGGATTTGTATGCAAATAGCGGTCAGTTTAAAAATTTTATGAGTTGGTTTAAGGGAAATACCGAAGCTGATTCTTTTTTCTGGAGCTTTTTTGCCTTTTGTGAATTTCTATCGGTACGTTTCACGGAAACTCATAGTTTATCGTTAATGAGCCTAGCCGAACAAGCGTGGTTGTATTTAAAAAGTAAAAACGTGGCTGATGATTTGTCTTTAAAGATCATTGAACAGGACTTTTGCTTTGGCACGAAACGCCGCGATTTGCCAGCCTTTCTTAAAATTGATAATGCTAATTTGTTAGCAGAAACAAAAGAAAAAACTACCGCTAAAAATAAACGCCAACTGCAACACTTACTTCCCTAGTCGGTAACCCATTTGAACTTTTTCTAGGGACTGCTGGTAACTTTGCTCAATCAATTTACGCTCACTGACTGATAACTTAAAACCATTAGTTTCCGAGATATGTAACGATGCAATGCCTTCATTAGGTTTTTGACTGGTGATGCGAACTGAAAAATTAATTCCTTCAAGTTTTCGTTGATCCACCTTGCCAACAAGATCTTGGCGCAGCTTTTTTTCGATTTCTTCGCCATGTTTAGCGACCACATCTTGCAGTTCTTTTGATTGAACTTTTGCGACTTCGCTAAAACGTAATTTTCCTTGCTCACCATTTCTGGTAAGGACATCAGCGAACTTTTCGGCCTCATCTTTTGTTATTTCTCGATTTGGCAAATAAACTTTACAACCGTCACCGGAACATAGAACTTTTGCATTGGCATCGCCAGTGACCTCTTTGAACACGTTTTCTAACGCGGCTTTTCGCCTAAAAATATTTTCTGTCAACTTAACTTCTGCTTCTCGTGAATACGCTAGCAATTCATCAACATTTTTTGCACGTGAAAAACTTTGCGCTGAAGTCACTTGCAAGTGATCTGCGCCAAGGCCAATCATGTCGACCGAAATTCCACCATACTGGGCGTCTGCCAAGGTAGAAAACTGACGTTCGGTGTTTCTTAACCCCGGAGAAAAGACATCTACCTTTTTGAAGTATTCTGTCAGATTTTCAAAAGTTGTCACCGGCATGGGCTGCAGACCAAACTTTTTTTCAATTAAATTTTTAGCTAATTCCGAATTATCTCGGTTTTTTCTTAGAATTTCAAAAACATCTCGGTGTAAATTCGCTTCCGTAGGATTTTTGGATGTAAGCATTGTTGTATCTTTTAACGATTCAACCAAGTTCTGCCGAAGCTGCTGACCTTGAGTAAATTGAGTCTGCACCCATTCTTTAAATTTTGGATTGTTAGTACCATCGACGAACATCTCTTTTGACGGATTGTCCCGCGCGTACCTGACCACTAAATTCGCCCAGTCATCAGATTTTCCCGTTGATGCTTTAAACCACGTCAATGGCTGATCGGCGTCACGGACTAATTTATTCTTAAGCAAAAACTCAGCAAATTCTGTATTCGTCTCTAGCACGACAGCTTTCAGCTTGCTAGTGATATCTACGTTCGGAATTTCATCGTAGGCCATCCGTAAAGATTTGTAGTCAGAAAAAGTATGAAACTCGAACGCCGGATTCTTACTTTTCAATTCGACTTCAAGTATTTTTAATTTTGCAAACTGCATTTCTTTATAGGCATTCGTTAATGCTGTCACATATTCTTCGTCACGAAAAATTTTGTCATTCATCGCTTTCAATATCGAGTTTTCAATCGTTAGATTGTTCTGAATCCGTGATGGCTTGCTAATATACTTCACCCACTCTTCATTTTCTTTGGTCGATGTTACATTTTTTTGCGCAAACGATTTAACAAAGGATTTTTTAGGCTCACTGGATTCAGCGATTCGTGAAAAGCTTTCTGCAACTCGTCTTTCACCGGCCTCGGCAGCACCTTTTGCCGTTGCTAGAAGTGCTCGTTTGGTTAGGGCTTTCTCGATGGCAATGCCCGATACAACATCGGCAAATATTTGGCACGTCAACTTTGTTTTCTCGACAGGGATTAAACAATTAATCTCACGAAGTTCTTTATCCAAATAAGTCTTAACCATCTCCCATGTGGAATTAAGGGTAATCATCCGACCTTGAGAAATTTTTGGCGCCATCTTTGATTGGCCCGAGCTAGGCCCGAAATCTTTGTAACCTGCACCGTCTGCTAAACCTTTTTGAGATTTCATTTCAGCGCGGATGCTATCGTAGTCATTTTTTTTCGAAAGTAAATAGCTGGCCGACGTTGCCGCGAATTCTTTAGCGCGCTCAGGTTTCAATAAATAGCTTGTCGTTGGTTGCGATTCAGCTAATTTTGTTTTGCATTCAATCGACTTATCGCATGCTAAAGCCCACGCTTGTTTTTTCGCTACGGCGTCTATAAGCCCGGAAACCACATCGGTCACAAGGCTGGTAGCGCCTGTAATACATGCCGCGGCCGTGTCTTTTATTGAACCAGCATTTTGCAAGCAAAGGCTTTGCAAATCACATTTTATAAATCTCCAGGACTCAGTTGGTTTTTCTTTTCCAAATTGTTCACATTTGCTGGTGGCATGCTTGATTTCACAAAGTTGCTGCTGGGTTTTTAAAAAAACTGGGAGATTCAAACATTTTAAATCTGAAAAAGCCGAATACTGCGCGCACATTTTTTGAAAATCGGCTTGAATCGTAAATGGATTTTGTGCCCGTAGCGAACCTGCGGCGTAAGTGAAATACGCCATCAAAAAAAATAAAAAAAAGACCGAAAAAATTCGATTCATGTGATACACATACCTCGAATTCTTTTCGGTCTTTTTCAGTTCATTTTTCCCTAGAGCTTTGTCTAGTTCTTAGAGAAATTTTGCCCTGGGAATTAGCCTTGTTAAACTAGGCCTCGATCATACGGTAACGAATACGTTTTGGAGTCGCATCTTCCCCCATGCGCTTTTTACGGTCTTCTTCGTATTCTGAATAACTTCCCGGATAGAAATAAACTTTCGAATCCCCTTCAAAAGCCATTGTGTGGGTACATACGCGGTCCAAAAACCAACGATCATGGGAAATCACAACGGCTGAACCACCGAATTCATTTAAAGCTTCTTCCAAGGCTCGCATCGTGTTGACGTCCAAATCATTGGTTGGCTCATCCAGCAAAAGTAAGTTAGCGCCTTCTTTTAAAATTTTTGCTAAATTCACGCGGTTTCTTTCTCCACCTGAAAGAGTTCCGACTTTTTTCTGTTGATCACTGCCGGAAAAATTAAACCAGCTAACATATTGTCTGGCGTTAATTTCACGACCACCAAGTTGCAGCACATCTTGACCACCTGATAACTCTTCAAAAATAGATTTATTTGGATCCAGTGTTTCACGCGACTGATCGACGTACGCGATTTTCACTGTTTCACCGACTTTAAAAGTTCCTGAATCTGGTTTTTCTGTTCCGGTTATCATCTTGAATAGTGTGGTTTTACCTGCACCGTTCGGCCCGATGACGCCCACGATAGCTCCGCGGGGAATGGTGAAATCGACATTATCTAATAATAACTTTTTGCCGTAACCCTTTGTCACACCTTTTGATTCGATGACGATATCACCCAGTCTTGGTCCCGCTGGAATGTAAATCGACATCTCTTGTAATTTTTCGGCGGATGGCTCTTTTAATAAATTTTCGTAAGCCGAGATACGCGCTTTTGATTTGGATTGCCGCGCTTTTGCACCCTGACGAATCCAGTCCAATTCACGCTCTAGTGTTTTTGCTTTTTTGCTAGCGCCTTGTTGTTCTTGCGCCATGCGCTTATCTTTTTGTTCAAGCCATGACGAATAATTCCCCTTCCAAGGAATTCCTTCACCACGATCAAGTTCTAAAATCCATCCAGCGACATTGTCTAAAAAATAACGATCATGGGTAACAGCAATAACAGTTCCTGGAAATTTACTTAAATAATTTTCTAACCATCCGACAGATTCCGCATCCAAGTGATTCGTTGGCTCATCCAATAATAAAATATCGGGGTCACTTAAAATTAATCGGCATAAAGCGACACGGCGTTTTTCTCCGCCGGATAATTGCGCGACATTAAGGTCTGCATCCGGACAACGAAGTGCATCCATCGCCAGTTCAATTTTTTGATCGACTTCCCAGCCGCCCAAAGCTTCGATTTTTTCCTGCAAATCGCCTTGTTTTTCTATCAACTTATTCATTTCATCGGGATCTAAATCAGGATCTGAAAATTTTTCGTTGATCGCATTGTAATCTTTCATCAATTTTGGCAGTTCACCCATGCCAGAGAAAATATTTTCTTTGACGGTCATTGTTTCATCCAAATGAGGCTCTTGTTCTAAATAACCAACCTTCATTTTTTTTGCCGGAAAGGCTTCACCTAAGAATTCAGTGTCGACGCCAGCCATGATTTTTAGCAAAGAAGATTTTCCAGATCCGTTCAAACCCAGAACTCCGATTTTTGCACCGTAAAAATAAGATAAATAAATATTCTTTAGGACATAGCGATTGGGCGGATAAACTTTTGAAACGCCCTTCATGGTATAAATAATATCTTGAGACATTGGAAAACCTCTTTTTTTTATTCACATTTTCAGTTGAATCTTAGAATGTAGAACAGTAGCATTACCGTTATCGATGAGCAACATGAACGACAACTCGCCAAAGCCAGCCTCAGCAAAGCAAAAACGCTGGACTTTTATTCAAGAAGATCTGGTGGACGCCCTAAATACGTGGGATAAGCTGGAAAAAAACCAGTCCCCGCTAAGCCGCGAAGAAGAACAGCTGATTAAAATCAAAACAATTATCAACCAACTGAAAGATAAACTCGATCAGTTCTGATCGGACATATTTAACCAGTTCTGATCGGACATATTTAACCAGTTCTGATCGGACATATTTAACCAGTTCTGATCGGACATATTTAACCAGTTCTGATCGGTAGTTTTAAGCTTCATTTGGTGCTTTGGCTTTTATCTCTAAAGCATGCAGCCCTGATACGAATTCGCCTTTTAATAAATCCATAACCATTCGTTGTCGATCAATTCGTGATTTACCTATAAACTGCTCACTAATGATTTGCAGTTTATAATGGGTTTCGCCGGTGAAGCCTTCGGGGCCAAGATGTTGGACGTGATTAGCGTGCTTTTGACTATCGTTTTGTAAAAGAATTTCAACGGGCTTTAAAACTTTCATTTTCTCTAGAATGCGCTGTTCTCTGGTTGCCATTAGATCTTCTTTTTTAAAGTTTCTAACTGAGATTTAGCAGCTTCAAAACCTAACTTTGCTAAGCTTAATACGCCTTTTTCTTCCAGTTTTTTTTCTAATTTTTTAGCTTGTTGTAAAGCTTGTGAAGCAACAAAAACAGCCAAGGGATGAGGTAAACCTAAATTGGTGAAGTCTCCGTCGTTTTTCCATTGATCTGAAAGCTCGGTAGCAACGGTTTCAGCTTTTTCAAATGCTTTGGGAATTTGAGCCCGAACGACGTCACTGTAGGGGAATTCGATTGTAACTTTTTTCTTGTCATCGACTTTTTGGGTTTCGTCGTGATCCGGGGGCGTTTCTTTGTTGTCTTGATTCATGATTACCTCTATAAGCTTAACCTATCATGATTCAAATAATTCAGGAAAATAAATTTTTTATCGTCGTCAATAAACCGACCGGCGTCAGTGTTCACAATGAAAAACCGTCTCTGGTGGAGTTTTTAGAAGCCAATAAAAAACCTTTGCACTTTGTCAGTCGGCTGGACCGCGAAACTTCTGGTTTGCTAGTTATTGCCAAAGACCCAGAAATGCACTCAGAACTAGCCGAATCCATGGATCAAGGCGATAAAACCTACAGGGCGCTGCTGCGTGGACCGTGGAAAGCTAAAACTAATGAAGTTGATTGGAAATGGGCGCTTTCAGATAAAGCCGAAGGGCGCTTTAATCCGCAAGGTATAAAAGCCGACCGAGTCGAGTGTGAAAGCCACGCCAAACTGGTACGTACGAATAAATATTTTAGTGAAGTTTTAGTAACGATCATGACCGGTCGGCAGCATCAAATTCGTAAGCATGCAGCCATAGCCGATCAGCCGATAGTTGGCGATAACCGTTACAATGAAAAAAAGTATAATCAGAAGATCAACGAACGCTACGGTAACAATCGTGTGTGGCTTCACTGCGAAAAGTTAGATTTTGAGTTTCGGGAAAAACAATACAACTACGAAAATAAAATTGATTTAGAAATGTTTTTTAAATAAATCTTGCTTGATATTTGCGGCTTCAATTTGGATCAATTCAACTTCAGTGGCTGCTACAATTGAAGCCAAATGTGTTTTATTTGAACCTAAGTGGGCCATCTCACCAATAAAATCTCCTGGGCCCGAGTCCACCAAATTTTGTACACGGCGCCATTGCGTTTTTACGGCCTTCAGCTTCCCGCTTTTGACGATGTAAATGTAGGGCTGAATAGTGCCTTCGCTAATAATAATATCGTCAGTTTGTTTTTTTATAACTGTGTGCAAGGGCACTTCCGTACTACTAGTTTTTACTAGCATGCCCGAGTTTGTTTAAAAAATCACTGACAAGACTTTCACGAGCTTGACCCGACACCGGCCTAGCTCCGTGCTCAAAGAAAGAATATAGCGACTTTGAAGTTTCACTTAAAAACCGCGAAGCAAAAACCGGCTTGATCACGCCCATTTTTTTTCTTTGCCGGCAGTAGGTCAAAATTAATTTATTTTGTGCGCGCGTGATACCGACATAAAAAAGCCTACGTTCTTCATCAATATCGCCGCCTAGTCTTTTATGCGGTAACAAATCTTCTTCAACACCAACCAGCATCACCACCGGAAATTCTAAACCCTTACTGGCATGAAATGTCATCAGTTGTACTTGATCTTTGCGTTGATCATCGTTGGTATCTTCACGTAATAGCATTGCATCGATAAATTCCTTCAAGGCTGTGACCGATAAATCACGCTTTGTTAAAAAACTTTCCAAGATCCGACCAACAATTTCTATAACTTGCCACTTTTTATCAAACAGTAAGCCATCGTTCGCCGTTTGTGCTAAGTAATCACGGTAGCCAATTTCTCGGACCAGGCTTTGAAATCGCTCTGAAACGGTAGCACCAAGACTTGTGTCATCCAAAAGGCGCTGTGGAAAAACCCAAAGCCATTTTAAAAACTGCTCGATCACTTCACCTTGTTTTTCGCCGATGCCAATTTCTGGCCAGCGTTTACAAGCTGACAAAAAATCAATTTTATTTTCTTTCGCGAAATCAGAAATCTTTTCTATCGTTGATTCACCCAGCCCGCGTGGCGGCGTATTGATGATTCGGCGAAGACTAACTTCATCCGGTAACAGCGATTGTTTTAAATAAGCCAGCCAATCTTTGGCTTCTTTTCGCTCGAAAATGGAAGTTCCGCCCGAAATCTCATATGGAATATGCGCACGGCGAAGCGAACTTTCAATAAAAGCACCCTGCGTGTTTGACCGATATAGTATTGCGATATCAGAGTATTTATAGCCGTTGGGCTTTAATAATTGAATTTCTCGTAACACAAAATCAGCTTCTTCATCTTCGTTCTCTAAAACAAAAACTTCAGGCTTGTCTTCCTCGGAATTAGCTTTTGTTGATTTCAAAACTTTACCGTGGCGTTTGGCATTTTTAGAAATAACTTCGTTTCCTAAGTTTAAAATCGAAGCGACAGAGCGGTAATTTTTTTCTAATTTTACGACTTTGCAATTGTCGTGATCCGAAGGAAAATTCAAAATATTTGCAATCTGTGCCCCGCGCCACCCGTAAATAGATTGATCATCATCACCTACAACCGTTAAATTTCGATGTTCGCGGGCTAAATACCCGATCAACTTCATCTGTTCAGAATTTGTATCTTGAAATTCATCGACCATAATTTGGCTGTATTGGCTTTGCGTTTTTGCCAAAACTTCTGGAAATTTTTTAAATAATTTTAATGGTTCAAGCAGAAGCCCTTCGAAATCAGTGACTCCAAGTAATATTAACCTTTTTTCATATTTTGGCGCCAAGACCTCGGCTAGTTCGTGGTATTCGTCTAAGTGCCCTGGTGGAATTTTTTTACCAGCACGTAAGATATTAATAAGATTAAGTAGTTTATCGGCATCAAACTTTTCTTTGGTTGAATTCTTAACTTCTTTGATAAGTTCTTTAATTATCGACTGTGAATCAGATTGATCAAGTACACCAAAATTCGGAGATAAACCCAAGTGATGATAATTTTTTCGAAGTAATTGTAAACCAAAAGAGTGAAACGTTCCGGCCACCAAGCCCTTGGCCATGGGGCCAACTTTATCTTGTACTCGGTGTTTTAATTCTCGCGCAGCTTTATTGGTAAAAGTTAGTACACAAATATTTCCGGCGTAAGCGATTCCATCATCGATCAGTCGTCCTGTTCGTGATACAAGCACCGTTGTTTTTCCTGAACCAGCACCAGCTAAGATCAACAGTGGGCCGTGGTTATGATTAACCGCCTCACACTGTTCTGTGTTTAAACCCTTAAGCCAGTCTGTCTTCATTGATTAATAAAAACTACGTTTTATTATGCATTAAAGTTTTTACTTCAGATTCAAAAAGCACATCAATACGATCTGGCTGAACTGTTTTCACATAGCCAGTTCCAAAAGTTGAATGATCAATTTTCTGATTCATTTCAAATTTAGTTTTAATGCTGAACGGAGTTCCTTTTTCAGTACCACGATTGGTATTTAAAGCTTGAAAATCGTCTGCATGAGTCGATTTACGAGCTCTGGTAACTTTTTTCTTAGCTCCGGTAGCTGTTGTCGTTGTTGCTGCTTTTTTTGCCATAGCGCCCGCTTTCGGTAGGGTATAGGTTTTAGTACTTTTACAAACTTCACATTGAATTTTAGCTGAACTGCTAGAGGTGTGAGTCAACACCGTGTGATAACGGTCAGCTCCGCACTTCTTGCATGAGGTATAAAAACTTTTCGCCACAGGTGGTAAACTAATTTGTGTCATATTCTATCCTTGTTTTTTTCTAAAAATAGTTAACGGGTCACGCAGCCCTTTACTAGCAATGTCGCTAGCGTTTAAATAAAAGGGGCCTTCGTTTTTTTGAATTCGTTGTTGCATCTTAATCATGGACTCTTCGTTGTTGGGCTCAATTAAATAATCGGTTTTTCCATAGCGCTCAAGGAATGCCAAGTCTTGTTCTTTCGAGAAAAATTTCTCCCAATTTTCGGCTTTCACTTCGCACCGGTAGGTCATCGTTTTTGCGTGCGTATGCAGCGGTGCGTACGCACCAATCATTTCAAGCGGACCATAATGTGAATGTAATTTTAAGGATGGACTTCCCCACTGAGTCATACCCGAACACTGACCAACGTTGGCGTACCAAAGCGCAAACGCTTTTGATAAAAACCCAAGACCGTAATACTGTTCTTCTTTTGGTAATAATGAATTAACCGAGCACAAATCATATGCGACCCATTCTCCCTTGTGGATAGTCGGAATGATAATGAACAACGACAGTGGGCACCATTCATTTTCATCGGAATAATTTAGTAATTCTTTTATTTTTTTAGGTAATGTTTTTGTTTTTCCGGCATAGCCCGCAATAAATCCTGGCATCGCAGCACAGTCATAAAAAACCCAACGTGGAATGGCTAAATCTTGATGACCAAAAGCTTTCCATTCAATTTGATAAATCGCTTCGGCAAAAGGCAACTCATCAATATTCAAAGGATTTTTAAAAATCGGTTCTTGATTGAACCAATTAATACTGTGACGCGTTCCGGGATTGGCGATCATGTTTTCTGGGCGCACAAAAACGTACGGTCGGATGTTATCCGACCCAAGCCACGAAACACGATCTAATAAAGGATTCTGGGATGCCAACGACTATTTACCTAACGGGCTTATCATGGTTTCAGGCCGCACAATTTGATCAAACTTTTCGGCTGTCAATAATCCTAGCTTTACGGCCTCTTCTTTTAATGTCGTTCCATTTTTATGAGCAGTCTTTGCAATCTTTGCCGCATTATCATAGCCAATATACGGATTAAGAGCTGTGACTAGCATCAAAGAATTTTCTAAATGTTTTTTAATCTGTGCCGTATTTGCAGCGATACCTTCTACACAATGCTCAGAAAAACTTTCTGAGGCATCTGCAAGTAATCTTACCGAATTTAAACAATTAAAGACAATCAGAGGTTTAAATACATTTAATTCAAAATGTCCCATCGCCCCGCCGATATTGACTGCAACGTCATTTCCTAAAACCTGCGCGCAGACCATTGTCAGCGCTTCACTTTGTGTGGGATTAACTTTTCCGGGCATGATAGATGAGCCCGGTTCGTTTTCGGGTAAATTTAATTCACCGAATCCACAACGCGGACCACTTCCAAGTAAGCGAATATCATTAGCGACTTTCATTAGCGACACGGCAATCGTTTTTAAAGCGCCGTGCACCTCAACTAAAGCATCATGCGAAGCCAAAGCTTCGAATTTGTTCGGTGCTGTCACAAAAGGTATGTTAGTTTCAGCCGCAATCGCAGCTGCAGCCTTAACCGGAAAATCAATATGGGTATTCAAGCCAGTACCAACAGCCGTGCCACCTAATGCCAGTTGATGCAAATGCGGTAAAACATTTTGTACTCGCTGCAAAGAATTTTTTAACTGCGTCGCATAGCCCGAGAATTCTTGGCCAAGTGATAAGGGTGTTGCATCCATCAAATGCGTGCGACCAATTTTTACGATCGATGAAAATTCTTTCGATTTTTTTTCCAATGACTGGTGCAGTTTTGTAAGCATTGGAATCAGCCGAGAATAAATTTGCTCGGCAACTGCAATATGCATCGTCGTCGGAAACGTGTCATTTGAGCTTTGCCCTTTGTTCACATCATCATTGGGATGAATTTCTTTTGCTGGTAACGTTAAGTTCATCATCGTCATCGCGCGATTAGCGATGACTTCGTTGGCGTTCATGTTGGTCTGCGTGCCTGAACCTGTTTGCCATACGACCAGCGGAAAATGCGCGTCTAACTTACCTTGAATAACTTCATCGGCCGCTTTGACAATCATTTCTGTTTTTTTCGGATCTAATAAACCAAGTCCTGAATTTGTAAGGGCTGCGCATTTTTTTAAAATGCCAAGTGCTCTAATCATTTCTCGGGGAAAGCGGTCTCCACCAATTTTAAAATTTTGCGTTGACCGTTGAGTTTGCGCGCCCCACAAAGCCGTCGAAGGGACTTGGACATCTCCCATGGTGTCTTTTTCAATACGAAAACTTTCAGACATATTTTTTATATCCTTCTACTTCAGTGAGCGCACGACTTGACCCACGGACGCTTGGTCTGTGGGGTAGATAACTAATTCTTGAATATTAACATGCGTTGGCCGCTGTAAACACCACAAAATGGTCTCGGAAATATCCTCGGGCGTAAGAGGCGTCATGTCATTGTACACAGCATCGGCTTTTTGCTGGTTTCCTAAGCGAACTTTCGAAAAATCCGATTGCACCATCCCCGGTTCAATATTTGTTATCCGCACATTTGTGCCCTTAAGATCCATGCGAAGACCTTCTGAAATTGCACGAATCGCAAATTTCGAAGCACAATAAACTGCTGCACCTTCGTAAACCAGACGGCCGGCCACGGAACCCATGTTAACAATGTGCCCTTGCTGTTTAATAATTGATGGTAGCAACCACCGCGTTAAATGCAGTAAGCCACGAACGTTGGTGTCCATCATGGTGTCCCAATCCGCTGGATCTGCATTTTGAAAAAGTTCCGTGCCCTTTGCTAGTCCTGCGTTATTTATCAAAACAGAAACATTTTTTAAGGCCTCTGCATGCTGGGTCGAGAATTTGCGAATTTCCCCTGAGTTTTCGATATCTAATTTAAAAATATCAACGTGGCTAGCACCCAGGCTTATACATTTCTTTTGAATTTCTGTTAAACGATCTAGTCTACGGGCAACCAAAATCAGATTCGCACCGGCTTTGGCTAGTTCGTAGGCCGTGGCTTCACCAATTCCTGCGGAAGCTCCGGTAATAAATACAGTTTTATTTTTCATAGCAGAAACCTTAGCAGCGATCCACCAACTCAACAACGCCCAAGTGAACCAATCCTTGACTAACACGTCATGGTTTTTGATTATGCGGTGTATGAATTCTCAGCAAAAAAAATATTGGCTTATGAAGTCCGAGCCTGAAGTATTCTCGATTGATCATTTGCAAAAAGATAAAACCACGTGGTGGGAAGGTGTACGCAATTACCAAGCACGAAACTACATGAATCAATCCATGACAGTTGGTGATGAAATTTTGTTTTATCATTCAAATGTCGAACCTGCAGGAATTGCCGGAGTTGCTGTGGTTTCTGAAAAAGCAAAACCTGATCCCAGCCAATTCAACAAAAAATCGGATTATTTCGACCCGAAAGCGACAAAAGAAAAACCTAATTGGTTTTGTGTGCAAATTGCTTATAAAAATAAATTTAAAAAATTTATTTCTTTAGAAAAAATGAAAGCAGATCCTTTTTGCGCCGATCTTATCGTCATCAAAAAAGGTCAACGTTTATCAATACAACCAGTGCTTGAAAAAGACTTTCTATATCTAATAAATTTGGGTTTAAAGTGAATTCAAAACCTACCCCAAAACTTTTTCTTGCGCCGATGGAAGGTGTTACCGATTGGGTGATGCGCGATTTACTGACTTCGATTGGTGGCATCGATCAATGCGTGACCGAGTTTTTACGAGTCACCGACCGCTTGCACCCGTTCTCGGTCTTTGAAAAAAATTGCCCCGAATTAAAGACAGGATCTCGCACGCGTAGTGGTGTGCCGGTGTTCGTGCAACTTCTTGGCGGAAAAGCCGGGCCACTGGCAGAAAATGCAGCGCGCGCTGTAAGTATGGGGGCCTTAGGGATTGATCTTAATTTCGGGTGCCCGGCAAAAACAGTGAACCGTAACGATGGCGGAGCTACGTTACTAAAATCCTCGGCCCGAATTTATGACATCGTAAAAACCGTGCGCGCCGCTGTTCCCGCAGGAACCCCGGTCACCGCAAAAATAAGATTAGGCTTTGATAACCCCGCTTCGTGTTTAGAAAATGCGAAAGCTGTTGAAGAAGCCGGTGCCACGTGGCTAACAGTACACTGTCGCACGAAAACCGACGGCTACAAGCCACCCGCGTATTGGGAATGGATCCCCAAAATTCAAGAACTCACAACGATACCAATAGTCACAAACGGCGAAATCTGGAACACCACAGACTTCGAAAACTGCCAAAAAATCGCCAAAACCGACAGCTACATGATCGGCCGAGGCGCCATCCGCGATCCGCATCTTTTTTCGAAAATCGGAAAGGTTCCAGCTCACTTTCCTGAATGTGCTGCGTCGAAAATGGCGAATGGGAAGTTAATTTTGGGATTTTTTGAGGCTTCGACTGTGCATGTAAATGAGCATTTTGCTGTCGCACGTACGAAGGGGTGGCTAAAGCAATTGTCATTTGTGCAACCCGAGATCAAAGAAATGTTTGAAGATCTAAAAGTACTTCGAAAACCCAGTGAATTTAAAGGCCGCTTACAGTATTATTTGCAGTGAGCAAACAAGCCGGAGGTTTTATGAAACAAACTGCGACGATAAAATTATATAAAAAAGATCCATGCCCTTATTGCGACCGCGCGAAAACATTTTTAGATAACAAAGGTTTGCAGTACGAAATTGTTGATCTAACAAATAACATGGACGAACTAGAAGCGCTAAAAGCAAAAACGGGCTGGAAAACCGTGCCAATGATTTTCATCAATGATTCGTTGGTTGGCGGCTACACAGATTTAAAAACTTTGGAAGACGATGGTAAATTGGATTCAATGGTGATGGGCTAAACACCTAAAATTGAGTACTGATTTCAATCCTCGGTAAGCTTATTTTTCCTCTTCAATTTTAATATTTGGCCGCGTCTTAAATGAGCGGTAAATGCTGTAGCTAAAAAACAGTGAAACTAAAGCACTAAACACCACAAAGCCTACCACAAACTTCGATCCCTTTATTTTCATTATTGGCGCCGGGGGCATTGTCATAATTTTCCTTTACTGCCGAAGCTCTGTTCGTGCTGTCATTTGCTGTTCGTTTAAAAAAAACTTCTGTATACATTCGCGCAACTGATTTAAATTTTTCGCGGAGCTTACGGCCGACATTAACGAATGGCCGAACTCTAGCCAAACATGCGTTATGCGCACATAATACGAAACCTTGCGCAAAGTTAGATTTTCGGAAGCCCCGGCCACGACCATAAAATAATGTTCACAGTAATCAATGTATTTTAATAATGCGCGCCCGTATTCGGCGCCTTCTTCCGCAGCCGTCGAAGGAGCATGACCCGCAGCAAAAGCTAACGGATTTTCAAAACCTAGCTTTTCTCCGAGTTGCCACATCATCCACGGCCGAGCTGCTAAAGCCCGACCCGCCATCACTTTGTCACACTTGGTTTCGCTAAGCATTTGCAAAACATCATCCACAGTTTGGATATCACCGTTGCCAATAATTGGAACTTTGCAATTTTTTTTAAGCTCGGTAATTTGCGTCCAGTCCGCTTGGCCGCGTCGTTTTTGAGCGGCCGTACGTGGATGAAGCGTAATCCAATCAGCGCCCGCATCCACCAACGTATTTACAAAACTAATCAATTGCGGCACTGAATGCGAGCTGCCAACAGCGCGAAGTTTTACCGACACCGGCACGGTTGAGTTTTTTTTAGTTATTTCCACGACCCGCGCAGCGTAGTTGACGTCTCCCATCAAAGAGACTCCGTAATTATGTTTTAAGGCTTTTTGCACGGGGCAACCCATATTGATATCGATGCCCGAGGCTCCCCACTCATTTACTAAACGCACAACTGATTTTTGAATTGGGATTTCTTCGTTGCCAAGTATTTGTGGCACTAAAAAGTTTTCTTGATCGCAGCGTAAAGTTTCCGGAGTTGTTTTCAAATTTTCTGTAGGCACTCGCCTTGAATTAAGCATTTCAGTTGGCCAATGAGTTGATGCCCCAGCAGGCATATAATCCAAAATCAACCGGCGAAGGGCCACATGGCTTAAACCAACCATAGGTGCCAGAGTTAATGGAAAATTGAGATCTGTAATATTACGCATAACAAGTCTTTTACACTTTATTTTCTAATAATAAAAGGGTTCAATGCCCGTATGCCCATTCATGCAAAATCCATCGGAATTTTAGGCGGCGGCCAATTAGCTCGAATGCTTGCACTCAAAGCCACACAGATGGGACTTCGGGTGGTCGTGTTGTCAGATAAAATGGAAGACCCTGCAGCTGGAGTCGCTCACACATGGCTTCAAGGCAGCACTAAAGTCGCAACGGACATCCAAAACTTAATGAGCACCGTCGACATAGTTACATTTGAAAGTGAATTTATTTCAGCTGATTTATTAAAAACCTGTTTACGCTTTGTCAGCCGAAAAAAAATAGCACCGAATTTGAATGTTCTTGCAAAATTACAAGATCGATTACTGCAGAAAGAATGGCTTTATGATTTCGAACTACCTACTTTAGATTACGTGAAAATCAGTTCCAAGGATGATTTGGATTTGGCTTACAAGGCTTTCAATAGCCACATGGTTTGTAAGCGTCGTTTCGGTGGCTACGATGGCTACGGCACGCACGTGAT
>JAYUWH010000029.1:0-6702 GCA_043753645.1 Bdellovibrionales bacterium | reverse complement strand
GCTGCGGCAGATCCTTGAAAGCGAAGAAGTGAAATATCGTCTGAAGATTTTGAATCATTACCATGATTGGATTTGTATGTTTCGTGACGTACAACTTTAAGGACATGTCGAATATTATCGTAATTACCTTGTTGGACTTCAAGTTCAATCGCGTGAAGATCAGGCCCAAAGAACACAATCATTTTTGTAGGGTTATCAACATTAGCACAATGACCTGCCGTAAGAACTAGTCCGTCGCCAATCAAGTTTCCGGTGCATAAACCCCCATGCTCCATATCGTAAATGCCAACGATTCCATTTCGTTCTGCGTACTCAGTCGTTGAGTCCTTACCACCAACGATGCTTGACTCTTCCGAGCTAGATTGCTGAAAAGAATTTAAGTTGAAACTTCCCGGGGCGCACGAGCTTAAAAGCACCAATATTGAAGTAACAATTATGACCTTAAGTAAATGTTCTGATCCCATAAGTTCCCCCTCGAAAACGGACTGATCGCCTGTTTTGGCTTTTGTGCAAATAGACTCTATACTGTAACTAGGCTCAACACATTTTTAACTATGCAGTCCATAAATTGTTCTTATGTCTTAGGCTGCGATCTTATCCACTTTAGGTAAATCTCATTAATAGAAAGATAGAAACCATTATAAAAAAATACAGCTACAAAATGTATTTAACCACGATGACTTTTTTTGCCACTTGCTTAGTGGGCTTCTTCGCTAGCTCGCTGTCGAAACGAAAAAATACAAATCACCATTAGCGCCAACAAAACAGCCGAGGCTGAATATCGACTTAAAGCCAGACCACCAGATTCCTTAGGTTTATCAAGAAAATCACCCAGAACTGCGCCCAGCGGACGAGTTAAAATAAAAGCAGCCCAAAATAAAAAAGTTCTTGAGATGCGGGTCCAAAAATACATAGCGATTAAAATCACTAGTAAGCTTCCAAATAAAATTGCGGCGCCAATATATCCTAAGCCTGCCGTGTCAGATGTCCAATCGCCTAGGGCTGTTCCAAGAGTTTGGGAAAACATAATCGTAATCCAATAAAACATTTCCGCTTTTGAATCACTTAAGGATTTTACAGATACAGATCCTAAAGTTTTGTACCAAACGTACAGTGATCCCATCAACAAAGCCATTAGCAGTGCTGAACCTCCCGAGTATCCAATTCCTAAAGAGCGGGTTGCAAAATCGGCTAAGGTAGTTCCAACTGTTGTTGTTGCGACAATTGTTGTCCAATAAATGACGGGATGAAATTTTTCAGTTTTAATCTGAATAAGTACTGCCGCAATAAAAATGGCAGCAAAAATGCCAGTACTAACTAAATATCCTAAATCCATCGACATCGATACAGCATCGCCAGCCGTTTCGCCCAAGGTGGTAGCTGCGATTTTTATGATCCAGAATATAAACGTCAATGCAGGAACCTTGCTCATACTTTTTGCCATATCATTATTCATGTAATTTCCCCTACCGCCACCTTGCTTCTTCGACAAGTTACTTGATTTAGCTTCAAATCAAAAATGACAGTTTTGTCATGTTAAATTAGAATCTGCAGACATAGGGGAAATTAAGCGCTGCGATCATTTGCCATATAATTAATCATCAGCTAGGTTAGTCACTTCGGGGTGATCATGAAAATTTTATTAGTCGAGGATGATTTAGGTATAGCGAAAGAGCTTTTAATCGGACTAGAAAAAAATAATTTTCACTGCACTCATGTCAGTGACGGAAAAACAGGGCTTGAACTGGCATTGAAAGATGAGTTTCAGCTAATTATAACCGATCTTATGT
The DNA here is from genome assembly GCA_043753645.1 of Bdellovibrionales bacterium. Lineage (GTDB taxonomy): Bacteria > Bdellovibrionota > Bdellovibrionia > Bdellovibrionales > Bdellovibrionaceae > Pseudobdellovibrio. Next base: position 4,912 of record JAYUWH010000029.1, on the reverse strand, counting down.
TGCCTGATATGGATGGGTTAGAAATGATTGCGAACCTTCGTATAAAAAATATCAGCTTACCCATACTTATTTTGACTGCAAAACGAAGTGTCGATGATCGGGTGCTAGGTTTACAAAATGGCGGAGATGACTATTTGGTCAAGCCTTATGCCTTCGTGGAGCTTCTTGCTCGAGTCAATAATTTGCTTAAACGAACTCAAAAAGATGCTGTGAGTAAAGCGCAGACTTTTTTAACATTTCATGACCTAACGGTTAATTTGATATCGCATGAGGTAAGAAGAAATCAAAAGAAAATAGACCTACAAACAAAAGAATATCAGTTATTGGAATATTTTATTAACAATATTGAAATACCGCTTTCAAAAAATCAGATTTTAGAAAGAATTTGGGGCTATAATTTTGATCCGCAAACAAATGTAGTCGATGTCTTAGTTTACCGTCTTCGAGGGAAAATAGATAAAGGATTTGATGAGCCTTACATTCATACAATGAAAGGCATCGGTTATGTTTTTAAAGTCGAACACAGTATTTCTTAAAAGCCTTAGTTTTAGATTAACTATTGGCTATGCTATATTATTTATCTTAAGTAGTTTTCTAATTCTATTTCTAAATTATTATTTATTTAATAAATCAATAAAAGATCGCGATCATGAGATTCTTTTTTCAAAAGTAAAAGAATACTCTTCCGTTTACAGCAAGGGTGGTATCGCTGAACTAAAAAATTATCTTGCCGAACAAAAGCAAAGTGATACAGATTCACAGTTTTTGGTACGAATAGAATCTGAAAAATTTAAAACATTTTTTTTGCATGTACCTGAAAAAATGCAGCAGCTTTCATTAAAAGAAATTGACGGTAAAATTTCGTCCTTAGTATTTGTTAAAAATATCTCAAAGTTCTATATCAACGAGGGATCTGCTGAGGATCCAGATGAGATCAATGAATACGAGATTGTAAGTCAGATAGCTTCGAACGGTCAGCGTATTCAAGTGGCCCGCAATACGGATGAACGGGACGATCTTTTAGAGCGGTATTTAAAAACAATTCTTAGTGTTTCACTGGCCATTTTAGTTGTAGGAAGCGTTGGTGGATTTATTTTTTCAAAGCAAGCTCTTGCACCACTTCGAAATCTAATTGAAGCGATAAAGTCAGTTCGTTCTGGGGAACTAAGCGCGCGGGTTCCACTCCGTAGCCCATCGGATGAGGTCGGCGAAATAAGTATACTATTTAACGAGATGGCAGAAAAAATTGAAAAACTCATTTCCAACATGCATGAAACTCTAGATAATGTGGCTCATGACTTAAAAACGCCGTTAACAAGATTAAAAGCAAAGGCAGAAATTACTCTTTTGTCACCAGCAACTAACGAAGAGTATAAAGAGGCCTTAGAAAATTCTATAGAAAATACGACTGAAATTGTCAGTCTGATAAATACTATTATGGATATTTCTGAAGCCGACGCAGGCGTCTTAAAGTTAGATTTAGCCAGTGTTAATTCAAAAAATATAATTCTGGAAATTATGGATCTGTATTCAATAATTGCTGAAGAAAAAAATATTTCAATTCAATTTATTCAAGCAGATGAATTTAATTTTTATGCAGATAAAAACAGATGTAAGCAGGTGTTGTCTAATCTTATTGACAATGCCATCAAGTATTCGCCAAAAAATAGTTTGATTCAAATTTTTAGTCGTAACGACAATAACAAGCATGAAATATGCATTCAAGATAATGGCCTAGGAATATCAGGAGAAGACCTACCTAAAATTTGGAATCGTCTTTACCGAGTCAATCATAATCAATCGAGTAAGGGTTTAGGCTTGGGTCTTAGTTTAGTGCGATCCATTTGTAAAGCGCATGGTTGGGAAATTCAGGTGCAGAGCCAGCTTGGTGCGGGCTCTAGATTTAAATTAATTTTTGGGACCAGCGCCTGATGAATTTTGCCCGCAAACAACGCCATTGACTACAATGAAACCAGAATCATGACTTTGTAGATTTGGGCTTTTGTGAACCCAATGTACAATAGCGCCATCAGGTGAAGCTGGAAAGTGACCAGCTGGTGCATTGGAAGTAATGTAATCTCCGCAGGCCTCAATTTGTGCTCCAATGGCTGCAGCGGGTACGGGGCCAAATTGTTCATTGTAAATAACTTCGATCAGATCGTTTTGATTGCCACCAATTTGAATCTCAAAATGATGATGACCCGAATGATCTGGATAAACTTTAGCAAGTGTTCCTTGAATGTGGGCACGGTTACGGTATTGATTCTTACTGTTATTTTTCCACTGTAGTACCGCAGTGTTATTTACTAATAATTCTTGTCCACCGGCTAAACAACTTGGCGCAGCAGTCTGTGCCAAGCATAAAGTTGAAAAAAGTACTGCCGCTAACTGAGCTGTAACAAATGTTTTGATAGACATAATATCCTTTGGTTAGTTTGTAGATGAAACATTCCATCTAAAATTCACCATTTCAAGTGATATTTATGTCATTTTGAGACGGAGCCCAAAGACTATTTTCGACAAAAATAGCATCTGCTGTTAGCGTCGGAAAAGTTTGATTTTAGCTCTTTTACATCCGTTGAGCTGGCCATGATGTGCTGCGAATAAGAAATAGTTGAGCAGATAATAAGTACAGAGGCAATTAGCTTTTTCATAAGCAATCCTTTTGTTTGTTGTGTAGTTACTTATCGGTATTTTAAAAAAATGATTAAGTTACAATTCAGCGATCTGAAGCGCAGCGGCTTCAGATCGCACATGACAAAAGCTTCATGCGTATGTTGGTGTTTATGATCTGAAATGAAACAAGTATAAAAAATTATTAGGATTTAGAATTGTATTCAAATTTAAGGATTTATTCAGGTTTCAAATCAGATGATGAACCATCAGGATAAATAATTTTTATATGCGGATATTTAAGCAAATTCATTTCTGAGGGGTTTGTAAAGACAAGAATAGATCCGGGATGCAGTCCACCCTCTGGCGGCATGCCAGTATCGATTTTTATTAATCGACCTTGCTTATTAACAATATTTAGATATTCCGCGCACCAATCGTGTTTTATAATTTCCTGGGCTTGGCCTAAAGTTAATTCTTTTGCACATACGCGGTGATGCAGACTTGTTTCAACAATATCTTTTTGTCGTGCTCCAGGTTTTGGCTCGTAGGGCTCCGGCCATAAATTTGAAACATCATTATTTCCGCCAAGCTCTAAACTAATAAAATGGTCCACTTCGTAATTTCCGCGCTCTTCAGTTAAATACTTTGATTCAAGGCCATAGTTTACAAAAACTTGCCTGGCTTCTTTATCCGTTACATTTCTAACTGTAGCGGTGTAGCCAGGAGTACAAAGTTGCTGTTCAGTTAAATCAGGAAAAGTAGCCCCCGGTGTATATTTTGGATCAGGAAAAGCTGCATGCGTGCAATCGTTTGGGCCCTCTATTTGTGGATTATGAGTATTTCGAATTGATAGCCTTGGTTGTTTTGACTGTGGTTCGCGAGGATAATTTTCAGAATTAGCAGATGCATCTAAAGTCTTCGATTTGAATACCATATCTTGATTTGATGGTGGAATAGCAGCGCAAGCCGTTAAAAATAAAAGGACCGGAAATTTTAAACTAACACAAAACAGACGAGATAAATTAGGCATCCTTTGATTTTATGCTAGTTAGTGCAATCTTTGCTAATGACAAAAATGTTAGTTTAAGATGTTGGACACAAGACTAGCTATTTTAGTTCAAATTCCGCAAACCGATGCCAACAGTAGTCCTTTTTGTAACTGAATAAGTATCGCCGAAAGCGTAATCTGGGCATCTGCCGTCATTTACAGTCTTTGTTTTGATAACATTTTTGATGACGGTTGCAAACGGAACACCTGATCTGGGATCGATATCTAAAATAATTTTAGCTTCACAAAAAAAATGACCTCAATCAACTTCGTCGTGCGCGATAGGAATTCTAACTTCGCATTGATCTAGCATCGCCAATTCGTTTGTCATTAATGTAGTCGAGGCTGTTACTGTTCCTAACTGACTTAAAGCTATAGGTATTAAATCTTTTGAAATTTCAGCCTGTAGAGTCACGGTTGGGCCATCTGAACTGAACTGGCCTTTTTCTCCTGATTGCTTATTAAAATCAAAGAAGGCTTCGGTCTCTGTTACTTCGGCATTTTTTAATCCGACTCTGTTTAGTATTCCCTTGATTCCAGAAGACTCATCTAATGCTCGGGTAATCTCAGCTTGTTCAATGGACGTTTGAGCTTTCACACCTATTGGTGAAGTAAGTAAAGCTGCAAGCAGTAGAGTAATTTGCAATAGTCGTAGGGTGATATGTTGATTGCAATTATTCATAAAAATTACTCCATCTTAATGTTTCGGCTAACAATGGAAGTACATTGTGGGTGCCTTACTTAAGTGGATTAAACCCTTCGGGGCAGGCTAATAAGTGTCTTTGGTTTTGCCGGTGACAATTAGCGACCAAAACGAAGACCGAGTTTTTCCATAGTTCGTATTTTCGAAGATAATAAATATGACTTTATTGAAATGTTTGCCAGTTGCAGGTTTCGCGCTTACAAACTGCGAAACCATAATAATTACAAGAAAAGGAATAATTTTAACATCACAAATATCCTCAGCTTTACGTCAGCATAAAGCTTGCATCCGAGCAGTTATAAACGCTTCCGTCTAGCAAATCTTGATTACAACTTTGTAATCAAAGGCTATGCGTCGTGCCATGCGCTTATTCGATATTATGATTTCTTTTTATCGTATTTAGACAACACTTTTTTAAATTTTTTAAAACTTTTGGCGATGGACTACAGTCTCAGAAATTAGCGAAAGGAAACTATATTGCTATAAAAAAAATTAACAAATTTGGCTGGAATGGTTCCCTTAGGCTTGTCAAAGGATGAATTTAG
>JAYUWH010000028.1:0-20340 GCA_043753645.1 Bdellovibrionales bacterium | reverse complement strand
TGAAGCGGCATTTGGAACTCTACCAAATCTACAATAACGCCTATCTTTAAGATTAGGTTTCTGGAAGATCTCAGTGAAGAAAAAAAATGATAAGTAGTAAGGTTAAGATCCAAGACTAAGACTGGTTTTAGGTTGTCCTTTTAGGCCTGGGTGCATTTATGTGATGGAGTTTCTAAACTTTATCGACTTCACCTAACAGTTCCAAAAGTTCGCCAAGCAATGAAGCCAGATTATACATTTATTCCCAAATCAAATGAAAATAATTTGAAATCATGGAATGAAGTTTGGAAAAAATCAAATATATTTGAAGCAAAAAGCCAAGCCATTTATTTTTATCAGTATAAGAAATTAAATCATGGTGAATTCATGACAATCATTGACTGGGTCGCTGATTGCACCTATTGGGAACATAGCGACGATCTTTCGAAAATTATTGCTAATGTCACCAAAGAAAATCCTAAATGAGCCTTGCCGGCTTTAACTAAGTGGGTAAAATTTAAAAATCCATTGCAAAGGCGACAGTAACTGATCGGCTTAATTGAGTATTCGCGAAAAAGAAAAAGTTTTTTACCCTTTGAGACATATATCAATAATGTTCAGCAGCTATTGCATAACGAACACTATTACGTGCAAAAAGCTGTTGGCTGGGCGCTTCGAGAAATTTACAATATCTACCCTGTAAAGTGTTTAAGCTATCAACATAAAAACCTAGCAGCTATCAGCGCTATCACCTATTCAGCTGCTACTGAAAAACTAACTAAGAATGATGAAATAAAAATTAACTTACTTCGCAAAAAAAATGCGTGGACTAAGGACTTAGTTTTTTTAATTAGCTGGAATGGGTAATGTGGCATGCGTCTGACATAATGCCTGAATCAGATTCTCTTGGGATATGGGTTTTGAGACGAAATCGGTAAATCCAAAAAGCAGAGCTTTTTCTTTTTCTTCTTTAAAGGTGTGCGCGGTCAAAGCGATTATCGGCAATAGACAGCCATTTTTACGTAGTATACCCGTGGCTTCATAGCCGTCCATTTCAGGCATTTGAATGTCCATCAAAATCATATCGAATTTTTCTGCAGTTGCTTTTGCAACGGCTTCTTTTCCATTATTAACAAATACCGGATCGATACCAGTTCCTTTTAAATAGTATTTAATAAGAAGCTGATTATCTGACGAATCTTCAGCGACAAGCACGGATATTTTGTCAGCTAATGGCCGTATTGAAATGGGCGTCTTTGCGACCATGAATTTTAGGGGAACTGGATTTTTTAAAGACTCAAATGGTAAAGTTAGATGAAACGTACTTCCTTCACCTAATGTGCTTTGCGCTAATATTAAATCGCCCTCAAGCAAGCGCGCTATTTTTCTAGATAAGTCCAAACCTAATCCGGTACCACCGAATTTTCGATTTAGACTGGCATTAGCTTGCGAGAAAGGTTGGAAAAGTTTTTTTTGTTCATCCGATGTTATACCTAGACCCGTATCATGCACTGAAATTCTAAATGCTGAGCTAGCGGTGCAGGCTTCGATTTTAATGGTGATAGAACCTTGATTTGTAAACTTTACTGCATTACCTAAAATGTTTATTAAAATTTGGCGAAAGAGTCGACAATCCGTGTGCATGGTACAGTTCGTAGTACTAGGAAAATTTTTATCGACTTCAAAGTTTATCGTAAGACCCTTGATACGTGCCGCCGGCTGAAAGAGCATGATGACATCTTTAACAATATCAAAAAAATTAAATTGAGTGACTTCAATTTGGAAATTCCCATCCTCCACTCTGGATAAATCAAGAATATCATTAATAACACTTAATAGATGATCGCCACTTCGTTTAATTATTTCTAAAAACTCTGCTTTTTCAGCAACTGAGTGCTGAGGATTTTTTGCTAGGTCTGTAAAGCCAAGCATGGCTGTTAGCGGAGTACGTATTTCGTGGCTCATATGGGCTAAAAAACGACTTTTAGCAAGATTGGCTGCTTCAGCGACTTCCTTTTCATTTTTGGATTTCTCGGCGCTTCTAATGCGTGCTAGATCATCTGCGCCCTTCATAGAATATCTTATTGATCGCTCGAGAACTTCTGCAGATAATTGATTTTTTTTCAAAAAATCAGAGGCTCCTGCTTCCATCGCGGCTAAATCGATTTTTCGATCGCTAATACCGGTTAGCAAAATTATTGGTCGACAAAGGTTTAAAGATTTAAGTTCCCTTAAAACATCAAGCCCCGTTTGCGCTCCAAGATTATAATCAATAAGATAAATATCAGCCTCTTGCTTTTTTATTTCAATCAAGCCCTCATAATAATTCGGTATCCACTTCGTTTCATAAAGTCCGCGCTCAACTTGATTAAGTAAGTCTTTGGTAATAAGAAAGTCATCGCGGTCATCGTCGATGATGACCACTTTAATATGTTTCACTTCTGCAAGTAAAAATAGGATTTTATCAGGTCGTAATAAAAGATCTAGCGGGCCAGAGTCCATCATTCTTTACGCTCGGGATCTGGTAGCTCAACGATATCAAACCAATAGTGTCCAAGGGCCGTCATTACTTTAACTAGGCTTTCAAAAGAAACAGGTTTTGTTATAAAAGAATTAACTCCTAAATCATAAGTTCTAAAAATATCTTCTTCAGCCTGTGATGTTGTTAACACGATGACGGGAATTTGCCGAAGATGTGGATTCGTTTTTATTTCCTTCAGGGCCTCGCGCCCATCCATGCGTGGCATATTCAAATCCAACAAAATCAAGCCTGGTAATGGATTTGTAACTGGATCTTCAAATTTTCCGCGATGGTGCAGATAATCCATCAGCTCTTCGCCGTCTTTTACTAAATGGATATCATTTATTAGCCGGCTTTCTTTAAGTGCTTCGCAAATCATATCGCGGTCGTCTTGATCATCATCAGCAATCAGAATCGGTACTGAACGTTTGAATCTATTCATGGTAAAGCCCAGCTTTCTGTTTGATTGGAAGAGTTATGGTAAAAGCTGCACCCTGGCCAAAAAGTGATTTCGCCACTATTCGGCCACTGTGCCTTTCGACAATTTTTCGACAAATAGCTAAGCCGATGCCAGTACCTTCGTACTCTTGACGACCATGCAAGCGCTGAAAAATTGTAAAAATGCGTTCGCAGTATTTCTCGTCAAAACCGATACCGTTGTCTGCGACTGTGATCTCGCAAGCTTCGGCGGCTTTTGCGCTTGATTTTATTATTCGCGAACTGACTTTAACTACAGGGGAAACGTCTGGCTTATGAAATTTCAGGGCATTGTTAATCAAATTTAAAAATAACTGCGACATTTGCAATGGGTCTGCATCGACTGTTGGCAGAGCAGTGCACTCGATCTTACCTTTGGTTTTTTCCAGACGAATTTCCAGATCAGAAGTTACTTGTATCAATATCTGGTTTAGATCAATGGGCGCGAACGGTTCAATTTTTGTCGAGACCCGTGAATAATTCAAAAGATCGTTAATTAGAGTCTGCATTCGAAAGGAAGAATTTTGAATTCTTTCTAAGTAATCGACAGTGTCGCTATCTAACGTAATTCCCGACTTAACACGTAGCCGATCGGCAAAGGATTGTATTTTTCGTAGGGGCTCTTGCAAATCATGTGCGGCCACCGTGGCAAAATCTTGAAGTTCTTTATTACTTACCGCTAGCTTTCGTGCCTCGATCAGAAGTTTTTCCTGGGCAACTATTCTTTCAGTGATATCGTACCTGACAGCAACATAACGCTCTGGCTTTTTATTCGCATCTAGGAACGGAACAATCGTCGTGTTGACCCAATAATAAGTTCCATCTCTGGCGCGGTTTCTGATTTCACCTTCCCAAACTTTTCCAGATGAGATGGTTTGCCACATTTCAACAAAAAATTCATTCGGATGAAAGTCAGAATTTATAATTTGGTGTGTTTTTCCAATAAGTTCATTACGCGCATATTTTGAAATTCCACAAAATTTATCATTGACGTAGGTAATGACACCTTGACTATTCGTGATGGCAACAATCGCAGCCTCGTCGATTGCAGATTTTAAATTACTGAATTCTTTTCCGGAAAGTCCTATGTGCATACCCTAGTATGCATGAGTCGCAAACAATTGTCGATCTATTGCACATTCTACTTTTGTTAAGAAAATTCAATTAAATCAGAGGTAACCTGCTTTGCCCTGGATCTTACACGAGATGGAACAGTCAGTTTAATCACAGATTAACAAGTTTTGTCTTCACTGAATTTTAATAAACATTGCTTTATGCGCTTATTAAAGTGGTTGTAGTGATGACACAAAAAATAATTTGCATCAATCTAACAATATCGGAGCTATCAAATGGATCGACGAATTTTTTTTAAAAATGTATTTAGGCTTAGCGCGGCGGCAACGCTAGCACCCGTTTTCTTTTCACCCTGGTCGATAAAGGCTTTTGCCGAAGAGTCTCGCCGCAAAAGTCTTACAACTGGTTTAACAATGGTAGATACCACGGATCCAACTGCGAAAGCGCTAGAGTACGTGGATGTTGCCAAGAAGAATCCGAAATCAAAAGGTAATTCGTGCGCCAATTGTCAGCTCTATAACAAGCAAAAAGATTTAAAAGATGGTAGAGAAATCGGCGCCTGTGCGCTGTTTCCAAATAAGTCTGTCTTTGCTGGTGCTTTTTGCAATTCGTGGGCTGCAAAGCCTGCTTAATATTTCAATTTAATATTCGAATTAATATTCGAATTAATATTTTCCCTAACATCTATTTTGGAGACTTATGAAAATTCATTTTGCTGCATTGATATTTATTTTTTCAACATCTGTCTTAGCAAAAAAACAAGTGTACGCCGATCCTAAAAACTTTCCGCAAGAAAAGGCTACGCTAACTCACGCGCCAGAAGTTCCGCCAGTAATTAGACGAAGTACTCCGGCCCGTGTTGTGATTGATTTAGAAACGCGCGAAGTTGTGAAACGACTTGCCGACGGGGTTGACTACAATTTTTGGACGTTTGGTGGAACCGTACCAGGCCCGATGATTCGCGTGCGTGTTGGCGATTATGTTGAATTTAATCTTCATAATCATCCTTCTAGTAAAATGCCCCATAATATTGATTTGCATGCGGTCACTGGACAAGGTGGAGGTGCTGAAGGCTCGATGACGATTCCTGGACACAGCTCGAAATTTTCGTTTCGTGCGTTAAACGCTGGACTTTTCATTTATCATTGTGCGACGGCTCCGGTGGGAATGCATATCGGCAATGGTATGTACGGACTTATTTACGTTCAACCTGAAAAGGCATTGCCTGCGGTGGATAAAGAATTTTATATCGTGCAATCTGATTTTTATACTAAAGGAAAATATGGTGAAAAAGGCTTACAACCTTTCGATATGGAAAAAGCTATCAAAGAGCAACCCGACTACACCCTATTTAACGGTAGCGTGGGCGCGCTTGCTGGCGATAACGCACTAAAAGCAGAAGTCGGAGATCGCGTCCGAATATTTTTTGGCGTTGGCGGGCCAAATATCACATCAAACTTTCACATCATCGGCGAAATTTTTGATAAAGTGTACAGCGAAGGTGGTACAAAAATAGCGCAAGAGAACGTGCAAACCACGGTAGTACCGCCGGGGGGCTCGGCCATTGTTGACTTTAAAATCGATATTCCATCAACGTACATCATAGTAGATCACGCTATTTTTCGCGCCTTTAATAAGGGAGCCCTTGGTATGATTAAAGTCGAAGGACCGAAAGATCCGATGATTTACACAGGTAAACAATCGGACACTGTTTATTTGCCCGAAGGCGGAGCCATTCAAACGATGCCCGCAACCAAAGCTTCTGAAAAAATACTAGCAAAAGATCTTGAAGAAAGAATCAAAGCAGGAAAATTAGTATTTATGCAAAACTGTGCTGCCTGCCACCAGCCCGACGGAATGGGACTAAAAGGCGCGTTTCCACCGCTAGCAAAATCAGATTATTTAATGGCCGATAAAAAGCGTGCTGTACTTACTGTCATGAATGGCTTAGAAGGCAAAATCGTCGTCAATGGATCTGAATACAATGGTGTGATGCCCGCACTAGGTTTAGACGATGAAGATTTGGCCAACGTTTTATCTTACGTATTAAATTCGTGGGGAAATAAAGGGTCGGAAGTAACAACAACTGAAGTGAAAAGCTATCGCAAATAATGTCATGGAAAAAAGAAATACTATTTTTTGTAATGTTTAATGTTGGACTTTCAGTTTTTGCCACTGAAAGCCAACAAAAAATTCTGATAGAAGGTGGAAGCTATCAATCTTTTTTTAAAGAATTAAAACAAATAGAACTCATGGTACCAACGTTCTATTTAAATAAATATCCAGTTACGGTAAAAAACTTTAATGAATTTCTAGCGACGCATCCAAATTTACAAAAATCAAAAATCTTATCACTTTATGCAGATGAGCGTTATCTAGAAAACTGGAAATCAGATCTGCTAACAGCAACTGAATTAAAATCTACAGGACAACAGCCCATCACCACAGTGTCCTGGTTCGCAGCTAGACGATATTGTGAAGCTCAAGGTGGAAGATTACCAACCATTGCCGAATGGGAATATGCAGCTGATGCAAAAAATCCAAAAATTATTGAGTTACTTTTAGCGTGGTATGCAAAGACCAACGATCCAAGTCTTAAAAATGTAGGACTGCACGCACCTAATAAAATGGGTCTGTACGATATGCATGGTCTTATCTGGGAAATGGTCGAAGATTTTAATTCGGTCATGATTTCAACGGATTCCCGCACAAAAGGTGGCCGCACCGATGGACAGTTTTGCGGTGGTGGGTCGGTTAATGCCGAAGATTCAACAGCGTACGCAACGTTCATGCGTTACGCATTTAGAAGTGGCATGCATGGTAATTATTGCCTAAATACTCTAGGATTTCGCTGTGCCTTTAACAAATAAGGGGATGAAAGAATGAAGTTTTTATTTGTCTTAAGTTTATTATTCGGAAATTCTTTGCTTGCATCAGCAGAGTCCCCGCTTCCACCCAATTCCATCTACCAACTTGATCAGCACTGGACCAATCAAGATGGAATGCAAATGCAAATGAAAGATTTTAAAGGATTTCCCGCGGTTATCACGATGACCTATGCTAGTTGCTTGGGGGCATGCCCGCTGATCGTGTCTGACATGAAAACTTTCGATGCTAAGCTGTCTAAGGCAGAAAAACGTAAAATAAAATACATGGCATTTTCAATTGATCCTGCACGCGACAATCCAAAAGTAATGAAAATATTTTTTGAAAAAAGAAAACTAGATTCACGCTGGAACTTACTAACTTCAAATCCAGATCAAGTTCGTGAGTTAGCAGCCGTACTAGGCTTTGGCTACAAGGATCTTGGTAACGGCGATTTTAGTCACTCAAGCACACTTTATTTAATTTCGACCATCGGAGTGATTCTTGCACGAAAAGACCGCAACTCTGATTGGTTTCAATTTTTACACGAATTTAGAGATGAAAAAAATTTAGCAAAATAGCTGCTAATCAATAATCTTTTTCATTAATCCAACTAGGTAATTCAGTAAAATTACGATAACATATTGGAATGCAAAGTTTAAATAACAAAAATTGGCTTTTATCTATTTTAGGAATATCGATAGCTACAATTATTTTATTCCAAAATAAAATTTCAAATACTTTTCACAACTATCTACTTGAGGGTACAAAGTTAAAAATTTTTTCCGTTAAAAGATTATCGGGAGAGGAGATTTCTTTACCTAGTATCACACAAAATAAAGTACTTTTTTTCTGGTCAAAAGAATGTCCTCCATGCAAATTAGAGCTGGATAAACTGAACTCAATGATTTCGAAAGGCGATCTCAACGCTGAAAAACTGATAGCAGTCAGTATTGATAATGATAAAGAAAAACTCATAAACACTGTCGAAGAGCGAAAGTATCAATTTTTAATTGCGGTCGACGATGATAGTTCACTTGTACGCAAATTCAGTACCGTTGAAATGCCGACGGTAATATTTATTAATAAAAATTCAAATATTGATTGGGTGTCGTCAGGAACTCATTGGAATATTGAAAAAAAAATAAAAGAATTTTTACTTGATTAAGGATAAACTTCAGTCACATTGTAAAGTAAATTCGTATTCATCATAAATTTATAGTCAGCCTTTACCTGGGCGTCCGACTGGACAGAATTGTAAATACGGACTTCATCAAGGTCACCGTCAAAATTAAATGGTGCTCCTCCCGTATTACCAACCTGGCCTAGTAAATCAAAAAATGTGGTTTTGCTTCCTGTATCCGAGTTGGTGGTATTTTGAAAAACGCCGTTAATAAAAAATCGGACAGCTCCGGTAGCTGAATCTCGGTTCATTGATAAGTGTCTCCATGCGCCATTATTAATTATAAAATTAGATTTCGCATTCGCTCCATTACCTGCTGTTAAACCAACAAAACCAGTAGCATCAAGCCAACCAAAAAATATATCATTGGCACCACCTGCTTGCTCAATACCCGTTATGCCGGGTGCAAGCCATTGCGTATTGTTCCCAGTTTGTGTTGTTCGAACCCAAGTTGATAAAGTGCTGTTCACACCAATCACCGCCGATAAATCAGTATTAATTTGAATTGCATCCGTCGCTGAGTTCAAACCTGCTGCATAACCTATGGGGCCCACAATTCTTGTTGGTGTAGCCACTTTAGTTCCATCACGTGCACCAGAAGATGAATCAAGATACTGAGGTGCGGATCCGGCCGGATCTTGATTGAGATGCCAAACAGCCCAATAATTTGTCCAAACTCCCGTTTTATTTTGTATGTCCACTGCTGCACTATTAGTGTAATACAAATAAAAGTAACCGGTGTCTACAGATGCAGCGATTGTAGGTATTCTTACCCAAATTTCAGAGGTCCCACCTGAACTCCAAGTTTCAATTTCATGATTTAAAATAGTCGAATTATCAGATGCAATAAATCTTAAATCAGAACCGTTGGCATTTATATTTGAATAGTTAATAACTGTGGACGTTAATTTTACCAACACGGGCTGATTAGTAAAAGCAGTAGCTTGGTCGGTGTTATTTATGTCAATCCGAATTCTACTGGTCCAACTTATATTCCACCAGCCAAGCGAAGCTAAAAAACTAACGCTTTTTGCACTCGCGGTTAACACAGCCGCGTTATCAGTAGCTGTAAGCGTATTTACTTGGACTGTTGCATCTGATGTATAGATTGTTGTTGAATAGGTTCCAGAGCCAATCACTGTGGAAGTGATTGATACTGAACACCCTGCATTTGAATAGTAAATGTTTGCGCCAGTCGTGGTTAAATTAACTGTAATGTTCGATCCAGCATTGGAAAAGTTATTGTTAACATCAACGGTGTTGACGGAGATGCTCGTGCACGTCGATGTCTTTATTTGTGGAGCAGCAATTAATTTTAATTTTGTCGGTGCTGCAGTGATATAAACATCTTTGGAACCAGAAACCAAACCGGTGGCTGTCGCAACCAAAATACCTGTCTGATTTGCGGTGGTACTTTTAAAATAAACCACAACCGAATTCGTTCCCGCAGTTATGATTTGTGTGGTCGTGGTCGTAATGCAAGCTGAAGTCGTGTAAAAATTAGAAGTCGTCGCATTATTAATCAGTAAATTCACCGTTGTATTTGTACCAACGCTCAACAGGTTTCGTACGGCGTCCTGCGACTGAATCGTCACGGCAACGCAATCATTGACCTTTATAAAATCGGGCGCAATCACGGCAAGATTTGTCGGCGTTGAAGTAAAAGTCGCAGTTATTGCGCGCGTAGTTGTCGCGGAAACTGTATTTCTAGAATTTTTGAAGTTGAGCGTAATCGTATCACTAAATGGACCAGCGACCGCAGAATTCGCAGTTACAACCAACGTGCATGTTGATCCGCCCGCTAAAGTCGATGTGCAGTTGCCGCCAGTGCCTGGGTAACTGCCACCTTTAAAAGTATATTTAGCTCCTGCAAACGCTGCATTGCTTAAATTTACAGCCGTAGCCAAAGCTGTGGAGTTCGTAACAACAAAAGTTTTGTCAACATTAGTGCTAACACTTACCGTTCCGTAATTGTAAGTTGAACCGTCTGAAATCGACAGTACTGGAGCTGCGGTCGCAGCCCAATAGCTGAAGGGCACAATAACTTGAGAATACGCAATTTGCGTCGTCAGAAAAAAAAGCATTAAAAGCTGCAGCTGATATTTTTTCAGGTCAAGTTTACAACCTTTACACAACACAAACATACTCATTATAGTAAACTGTATTCACTACCAAGCAATAGACTTTATGTAAATAATCCAAAAATGAAGCAACTGAAGAAACCTAAATCCACTTAGCTTTTCTGGCTGGAATGCTCAAAAGCCAATCTTAAATCCATGGCAAGTTGCGCTTTTCTTTCTTCCGCCTCGGTAGCATCCTGCGAGCGCAAAATGGCTGCTGGATGCCACGAAATAATAATGATTTCTGCGAATGGAGATCCGCGAATAATTTGACCGCGCTCTTCGGTGATTTTGGGTAATCTCCCTAAAATACTTGTCGCGGCCGTTAGTCCTAAAACCAAAATAACCCTAGGTTTTACAAATTTAATTTCTTCTTCAAGCCACGGCCTGCACGCATGCATTTCTGTGCCGCTAGCTTTTTTATGCTTTCGTAAAATACCAACACGCTCAAATTTAAAATGTTTTATGGCATTAGTTATATAAACATTTTCGCGGCGAATTCCCGCTAAGCTCATCTGCGAATTTAGCATTTCCCCGGCTGGGCCTATGAATGGTTTTCCGGCGACGTCCTCTTGATCGCCGGGTTGTTCCCCGACTATCATCAAATCTGCGCGTTCAGGGCCTTCGCCACAAACCACATGGTTTGCGGTTTTATATAACGGACAAGCCGTGCACTTTTTTGCCACCGCATTTAATTCTGCCAAAGAATTTGTTTTTGGCACGAAGGCCTGTAAGTTTTGATTGTTAGCCATTTGTTGTAACCGTGCCGGCGCTTCACGAATTAAATCATTAATCAATTCAGCTTCAGGTAGCGTGCTCCAGTATTTCGGAGCCATCTCGGCCTTCATTGCTTTTATTTTTAAGCGTGCTGGATTAAATATTGAAGCGTAATAGGTTTTCCAAAGTTCTTCGAAATCATCTTCGACCTGAAACAAATGCTGGGGCACGCCGACGCCGAAACGAAGTAAATTCATATCCCAATAGGCCGATCTATGCGGAGTCAAAATACACCACGGCTTATCGCCAAAGCGCCGTACAAAAAATGGAGTTGCTTCTTGAACAATAAAATGTTCGGGACGATGCCACGCAATGTACATTTCTTGCTGGTTAATTTTAGATTTTACGCATTTAAAACGCACAAACGCATGCATCTTATGAATATCTCGGGTTACTGATTTCATCATCACATTCGCTTTTTGCACATCGGTATCAATTGCAATTTTTAATAAATCAGAGGTTTCATGTTTTAATCGGTATAAGATTCGGTACAACAGCGCCCAACGCTCTGGATTATTTGCACAGGAAACAAAACGAGCTAGTGTTAAAAATTCAGCCGGCACTTTGAAAGTTGTAGCGACTGGAAGCTGATGCGTGAGTTTAATATTCTTTTCCGGCGACAAATTAGTTTCATCATTGAATAAAAATAAGCCTTGATCACTTTCGTTCGTCCACGAAATTTTTTCTGGCTTAAGATCCATCTGTAAAAGCCTACGTGCTTCTACCCGCCAAGAAGTTAGATTGGGTTCAAACTGCGCCGCGATCATAATTCTCCGCTGACGGCTGTGACTTGCGTGTCAAATAATGAAAGTTGCTGTTCTTTTGGTTTTAACCGATGTGACAAATCTAGCGTGTCTAACAAAAGTAAATCCGGATTATGATCGATTGTTTTTACAAAAAACCTAGCGCGACTCCAAGTCACGCGGAGGCGCTTGATATCTTCGACGCGTAATTTTCGAAACTGTCTTGATTGCAACATGCGATCGACGTTACGAACTCCGAAGCCTGGCACCCGTAATAGTTGATCGCGCGAAGCTAGGTTTACATCCACCGGAAAATAATGACGGTTTTGCACAGCCCACGATGATTTCGGATCCATATCTAACGACAGATTTGGATTCTCTAAAGTTACTAATTCGCTAGCACGGAAATTATAAAAACGTAACAGCCAATCGGCTTGATACAAGCGGTTTTCCCGAACTAAGCTTGGGCGAATCGCCGGCAGCAAAGCATCAGCATGGGGAATTGGGCTGTACGCCGAATAATAAACCCGGCGTAAAGAAAAATCATGATACAACTTTTCGGATGTGGCTAAAATTAATCTGTCCGGACTGTCCGTGGCACCGACAATCATTTGCGTCGTTTGCCCTGCAGGTGCAAATTTTGGAGTTGCTTTTAAGGATTTTTTATTTTCTTTGGTCTCATCCACTTTTTCTTTGATTTGACCCATGGATTTTTCAGCGGCCGCAATGGTTTTTGCCGGAGCTAGCAAATTAAGATCGGACTGCACGGGCATTTCAATGTTGGCGCTAATGCGATCGGCCCACAGGCCGGCTTCTTGAATTAATTCTTGTGTGGCACCTGCCACAACTTTTAAATGAATGTAGCCGCCGAAGCGTTCTCGAGTTCGCAAAATTCGCGCCACTTCAATAAGCAGCTCCATCGTGGCGTCCGAACTTTCAATAATTCCAGAACTTAGAAATAAACCTTCAATGTAATTTCTGCGGTAAAATTCCATGGTTAGCCAAACGACTTCATCCGGAGTAAATTTCGCGCGCTTGGTATCACTAGACACACGGTTGATACAAAACTTGCAATCGTAGATGCAATAATTCGTCAAAAGTATTTTAAGTAAAGAAACGCAGCGACCATCAGGCGTGTAACTATGACAAATGCCCATACCTTCCGTATTTCCCAAACCTAGTGAATCACGCTTGCGATAAGACCCGCTACTTGCACACGAGGCGTCGTATTTGGCGGCATCGGCTAGAATTTTTAACTTGGCTTGCACCGCTACTGGAGAAATCGCTTTTCGATCGATGGTTTCAGTCATATGTTACATATAACTTACATATTTCCCGAAAGCCACTATTTACTCAGTTATGGACTCTATTTACAAGAAAGCCATTGATTGCGGGTTGATGGAACTCAAACATGATTTGTGGGTGCACGAAATTCAGTGGGCCATCGAAAATTATCCACATTGATCGTTGAATATGATCCAGCGGCTTCTGTTGTTTTGGGTGCAACGCTAAAGTCGCTAGGTTGTGAGAATCAACAATTTGATTTGCCTTTTGAAGCTTTAGAATCATTTGTGACAAAACGCTATGACCAGCTGGTGATGGATTGGAATTTACCACACATGAAAGGTGGCTAACTTCTAAAAGCTGCTGATCAGTTTTTGCAAAAAGCGGATCGCACGGGTCAGGCACAAAAGCTTACCATTTTCATCGATTCTAGGATGGGTTGACGAGCACAATATTGCGCACCAACTTTTGGTAACTTATCTGCCTGCGAATTAACCCTAGCTCGTCCGATACCAAAAACCGGCAAGGACGATTTAATAAAAGTTAATTATAGGTGATGATGATTTTGCCATCGGTACCGGAAGTATTCTGGAGTCCGCCGGCTGCCGAAGTTCCTGCGGCTGCCGAATTTCCAGGTGTAGCGCCTGAACCCGCTGCTGTAGAGCTGCAACTTCCATTACAAACACAGGCGCCACCGCCCCCACCGCCGCCACGATTACCACCAGCTCCAGCGCTACCACCGCCTCCGCTGCAACCGCCGCCGCCTATTCCTGCTTGAGCCCCTGCTGCATTGGCAGATCCTCCGCCTGAGCCGCCGCCTCCAGCTTCAACCAGCTTGACGGTCCCCGTGTTTCGTATCACGCACGATGAGCCGCCGCCGCCGCCGCCTTCGCCAACTGTTCCACTTCCGCCACCACCACCCCAAGCTTGGATTGTGATTGAGGTGCAGTATTTCGGAAAAGCAAATGTTGAGTTGCCGGCCGTTGTGTATGTAACCGACGCTGTAGGACACGCGCCAATTTCCCGCCAAAAAGCGAATGGAATAATAACCTGGGCACGTGCCGTGACAAAATAAAACAGTAGCGTTAGCATAGGCCAAAACCTATATGCGATCCAATAAATTGTATTGCCACGCTTACCGATCGAATGGTCTCCAAGGTCCGTTGTCTTTTAAGATAATAAATTACCGCTTAAAAGTACAGACGTTTGTAAACCTTAGATCTGATCTCAGGTGAGCTAAAAAAATGACTCATAATCATAGGAATTTCAATTCGTTACAAATTCCATCTTCATCATGCGCTGTAGAAAGCTTCTGCAAAATTTCATTGTCATTCAATTTGCGGCTAATTTTTTCAAATATCACCCGCTGTAAAATGCGGCTTTGGTTGCTGTTTAAATCTAAATCTATTTTTAAAATATGGTACACGAAATTTCCATTTTCAGTAACTTCGGATAAGACTTGGTATATTTTTTCGCTAGCCAAGACCGGGGTAGCTGGCAGCACAACACTTCCCGTAAGAACAAAGAAAACAATGTATGAAAATAAACCCATATTAATCTATCCTTGGAGAAATTTTTTGTAAAAACATTAGTTTGAAGCCAACTCGGCGTAAGCAAAAGTCGAGTTTTAGTCGTGGGCCGACGGGGCAATAATCTTCATTTTTGGATTGAAATGGTCTCTATTTGATTCTTCTTCTAGCAGAAATATTTCGCAGGCCGTGTCATCGTAATTCTGCCCTTGTCACAACTCATCAGAATGATAAAAATTAAAAACTTACAAAATATCACCAAGGAGAATTTTATGAAGTTATTTCATTCGCCGTCAGCCTGCTCGCAAGCGCCTTTTATTGTTATCACTGAGCTTGGATTAAAATGCGATATTGAAATTGTTGATTTTTCAAAACCTGCAGAGCTTTTAAAAGCCAATCCCCGCCGACAAGTGCCGACATTAGTTTTAGATAATGGTGAAGTGCTAACTGAAGGCGCTATCATTATGGGATACTTATGTGATCTGAAGCCAGAAATGAATTTGATGCCAAAACTAGGAACTTGGGAGCGTTACCGCGCCGAAGAAGCTATGAATTATATTGCCACCGAATTTCATAAAGGTTTAGGCATGATGTTTATGAAGGACATGACCGAAGAAACGAAAAAATTTATGCGCGCTTCCGCAGAAACAAAGCTTTCCCAGCTAAATACTCGCCTAGAAAATTCTCTTTATTTAACCGGCCAGACCTATTGCGCGGCTGATAGCTACTGCTTCACGGTTATGAACTGGACGAAATGGGTCGGCATCGATATGAAAAATTATCCAAAAATTCTAGCGTTTTGCGAACGTGTTGGAAATCGTCCGGCCGTCCAAAAAGTAGTGCAAATGGACGCGGCGAAATAATAAACAAGCAAATAACCTGTAAACTTTTACTAACTAGGTAAGATCTTCTGAAGTGCCATAATCAAAACAGTAGTTTACTTTACCAAATCGTGTTACTACGACCTAGTATTTATTACTAAAAGACGGGATTAACAATGACCAAAGCAGAAAATCACCTTGGAAATCTAGTTCGAAAATATCGTGAAAAATCGGGATTAACCCAATTGGAGCTATCGCTCAAACTAGGTTATGATAGCCCGCAGTTTGTTTCTTTATTTGAACGCGGTATTTCTAAAATTCCGTTAGAAACTATCGGAAAGCTTGTCGTGATCCTTGCTATTCCCGAAAAAACTATTTTGGACACTATGGTTGAAACCTACCGTGACACATTAAAACAAAAAATGAAGATTGGTAAAAAAGCCAGTTCGTAAAATTAATATTTATAATGGAGTCTCTTATGTTAACTAGTACGGCAATGAACACCACTTCGAATTTAACACGTCTGGTTTCAGAATTTAAGTCAGCCGCAGAAGAAATTGCAAAAATTATTACTGACCATAAAGTTTCTGTATCGGCCTATCATGACTCCAATTTGGTATTATTTTTAGCGCTGGACGATGAACGTCGGCGGAATTCATTAACGCAAATTACTATTTACAAAGAATCTCTGCAAATGGCCGCAGAAAATGGGTCCATGAATGAAAAGCAATCTTTATGGACGACACTAAAGCATTTAGGGACGCGTCCGAAATCAGATATTTTTGAAGTTATTAATTCCAATGAGGCTGTTGAAGCCTACGATTTGAGTGGCATTCAGTTTTGGAGAAATCTAAAGTTCTTAGAGGTCTGCAATTACACGATTGAAGAAATGTTTTGCTTACCCTGGCACGAGCGCTATGACCGGGATTTAGATGCAGCAAAAATGACTGAAGACATAGTTATTAAAATTGTAACTGGTCAGATAACAGAAACCTACAATTGTGACATCTACAATGTGCTAATCGAGCGTCACTCAGCAAAAAAATACGCAATTGACGTTCATCACAAACAAGTTTCGCCCTTATATTCTGCAGATAACACTGTTGCAGGATTTATTGTAATCTCAAGTGTAAAAGTCATAGCTATGATGGGCGCAGCACTTAGTGCAACGATTTCCCCTGACGTTGGTCTTTCTTAGTCACCTAATAAAAATTGTCAGGCACTTATCTTTAAAGGCTTCACAAGATTAATAGAATGCAGCACTTGCTGATATTGATAGGTGTACATCAGCAGTGCGTCAGCAACGATTGCAAATTCCGAAGCATTTAAATCCTGCGTGATTTGCAAAGCTTTTTCTAAATGATCGGGATCAGATTCTGCGTGGACCCCTAAAAATGAAGTGGCCTTTGCACCAAAGGCCACTGTCGTTTTTTTATAAACCGTCGGTCCAATGTTGGCCGCAAGTCCTTCTAGCGACAACACCCAGCCAATCAAACCTAAAGGGTTTCCTGCAGGAGACGTCCAGAAGTAAAGTGACCTTGAATACGAAAGCATTTCAAATGTGGGTTGTAGCTGCTCAACCTGAAATCCTAGCGCTTTTAAATCACTAACTAAAAGCTTGTCATGATTTTTTTCTTCAGCGGCATGAGTAATAAAACGATTGGACAGTTTAGTTTTGTCGGGCGGTAACATTCCCCCGGCCAGTGCAAGTAAGCGTGTCGAATTCTGAACGTAGCCTAAAGTGCAACGTAACCACATCGCATAACTCATTTTAGCGGTCCATTGAAAATTCTCAGCTGTTACGGCTAGCTCCTTTTGCGTAGAATCAAATAACTGTTTAAGCTGCGCGTAAGACATGGTTTAATTCCTTTTTGTTTTTAGGTTGAAATATGATTCTATTTTCCCAGTCTGGTAACAGAGTTTCTGCAATGGCAAGTGGTTCTGCCGGCGCATTGAAAGCATTTTCGATATACATCAATCGTACGGTTTGATTATCAATGATCGAAAGCGAAAATTCTGAGGCAATAGCAGAGCCCCCTAGCCACTCAAAATACTTGTCAATTTTAAACTGTGTCACTCCTGCCGTTAGCCAACGCGAAATACCTGCAGATTTAAAATAGTAACAAGCGTACAAAGTCATATAATTCCGTAACCGAATTGAAAGTTCGCGGTTTTTTTGATAAATAGGATTAATTGACCATGAAGACTCGTAAGAAATTTCTGCCGGCAGCCCCAAAATTTTATCGGCGTGTGCGCGTTCATCCTGATTTATATGTTGGATTACAGCGTCCACTGAAAAGGGAATCGCAAATCTTTCACTTTGGCTACGCCGAACTGATTTTGTCATAGCAACAGGCTCGTAATCTCCATTGGGTTTTTGTTCCGCAATAATGTAATGGGTCCCAAAAAAATCATCAACTGAAACTGGCATTATAGCGGTTTTGTAGTGCTGACGGTAACCTTGTTCTTTAGCCCAAAGGGCTTTTTGCCAAAGTCGGCATGCCATTTCGCTTTCAATGTGTATGGGTTCATCAATAATAAAGATTTGCAGTTTCATAATCGCCACATCCTTTAAAGACACTAGCATAACGCAAAAATTCTATTTTTTACATAAAAGTTAGTTGAATTAAGCTAAAACTAATTTAGCAACAACTGAAAATATTTAAACAACTAAAGTGATTTACTCTGATACAAAGAACGTACATAAAAAGATCGATCCTGAGACGAATCTTTTTACTTTAGATAAATTTTTTCAAAAATGAATCGCAATTTAAGAATTCCGCCCATTGCCAGAGATAGTGATCATACTTAGCATTTGCAATTCATCGTCGTAATAGCCCACCGCTGGATGTTCTGCGTTTAAAGTCCACAGTCTATTTAAATACGTCTAGAACCCCAGCAATCGACTATGGCCACGGCGACCGCAAGGCCTGATCATCTGCTGGCAGTCGTGGGCATAAATCAGAAACATTTTTAACGAGATTCGATTTAATGAATTCATTTATAATATTATTCGGAATTTTTTCAGTTAAACCCATTTCATGAAGTAGCAAAATGTGCCACCATGGCGAATCTCATTTCGGCTAATAGGGATCCGCCGAAACTGTCGCAAAGACCGCCGATGTATTAAGATATTCTAAAGATTTTTTACTTACTTCAGTAAATTCTAATTTTTTTCATAAAGCTTTTTCAGAAAACCATTTTGGAACCAATCAAAATAATTAATGGTCCATAAAAAAATAATATTGTTGTCTTCAAATAAATTATATATAATTGCTCTAACAAAGAATTTTTACGAAAGGAGAACGCCATGATTCAATTTACTGCTAAGCAACAACAATCGCCTAAAAGATTTGATGCTATGACTGCTGTTCTTCCTTGCTCTATGCGCTCCATCACCGGCAACGTCTAAAGAAACCAGCACTCCATTTCCAAAAATTGTTAGAACGTAAAATCGTATGATTTTTACGCCGCTAACATCAACAAAATAATTATCATACCTTACACAAAGGAGGACGCATGAACGCGGCCAGAAAATACCATGAAAGCTGGGAAGCTTTAAACGAAAAACGAATCCATTTAATTTGGGATAACTTAAAAGTTATTGCAAAAGGCTTTGGAGAAAAAACTTTAACTTTGCTAAATTTAATGGTTTTCGCTATTTATAAATCCGTAAAAATCACAGGATTATTAATCCGAGTGGTTTTTTCAGAAAATCCAATTGTCAGAATCGAAAGAGAAGAATCTTGGATCTATAGGAATTTAAAATAATTCAGCGCAGACTGATTCAGGATCATTGTTAACTAAAGTTTGCACTTGAGCAAATAAGCTTTCGCACACAGGAACTACTTGGGCTTCTTTTCGATTAAGAGGCCCAAAATGTGTTCGCAGCTTCCGCACTAAAGTCATCGCGTATTCGGTTGCAAAAGCCGGACATTTTTTTACAAATGTTTGAAACTCAGCGCCAGCTCCTGTTCCTAAAATACTTTGTGTACGGCAAGAGACTCCCTGCTTGTACACATCCAACAGACATCGCTTTGGATCCGCTTGTTGGTATTCATCGTATAATCTTTTAAGTTCTGATGAAGCTGACATTGAATTTAAACTAAATTGAAAAAGACCGGCTTCGGCTTCATCAGATTTTCGGTTGGTACCTGCAGACACGTCCCAACCCTCACAATACTTGCCAGAGCTTTCACGCATGGCAAGTCCCATACCGATCGTGTAGGTCGCAAGCAGTGGCTCTTCACCGACTAAGTTTGTCTGTAATCCAAGTGGTGCTAAGGTGTCTTGGTAGTGAGCCAGCACATCTTTCTTAGGATTTAAGGTGTTAGCTAGCATCATAACGATCGCTGCGGGTTTACGGGTTCCGCTAGCTTTAATCCGGCATAGGCTGCGCGCATAGCTTAACGCCATGCCCTTGACATAGCCAGCTGGAGCAACCCCACGGCTAGCAAAAGAAAATTTCGAACATTGCGATTTCCCCGCTATGTCGATGATTTGCAAAGAATGTAAAGAGGAATTTGGTTTTTGGATAACATCTGAAACTGGCAAGGCGTTTGGGGCCGGCGAGATTAGTGCCCCGTTAGGATCTTGGGGCTTCAAAGGTGGGTGTACTGCTAAACGCTGGCTGCAACTTGCGAAACCTATAAGGCCTACCGTAACAATCGAAATTTTAAGTTTTATTAGGCTTTTACCTGCATTTACAGAATACTTTTTCATATTCCGCGTATCGGCAATAATTAAGAATTATTAAGTCTTTGAAAAAGCGAAAAAAACTTGGTCGATTTTCACTGAAGCAAGCGCTGCCAGCGGGTTTTAGCAGCTTACCCGCCATGAAACAGGGCTAAAAGTCTAGGCTAAAACCGTAAGTCATTTAGCCAAGCCTTAGCACATTATCAAAATATTAATTTTGATAAAACTTTTTCATCGATACAGGTGCTAATCACCGTAAATAACTTTTCGCG
>JAYUWH010000027.1:0-6753 GCA_043753645.1 Bdellovibrionales bacterium | reverse complement strand
TATTTTCTGAAACTCCAAGAATTTTTGAGGCTTCATTAATTTTTAGCGGACGGTTTTTATACATCGGAGAAAGTATTTTTTTAATCATGGAAGGCTTGGCAATTTTTGTTTTTTCTAGCTTTATTTGCGCATCAACTTTCAGCCAGCAAAGGCCAATTGTCTTTGCAAGTTTTAACAGGAAATGCTTTTCCAGCCTGCCTTTCACGGGCATATCTTCAACCATAATAATATTCAAATCAGGAACTGAGACGGTTATAAATCCCAGATTCTTACGCACCACCAGCGGATAATCAAAAGCAGTTAATCTTTTTTTCATAGTTCAAATTCTGCCAAATCTGCCATGTTTAGCAACTAGACCATTGTCTAGTTTACATATGCATGATTAGTTTAGTATCCTTGCATTAATTATATTAGCGTATATATTAAGCGTATGAATGAGAAAATAAATCAAAGTTTGGCGCGCCTACCGGGGAAAAATTTAGAAGATTTGTCGATAATTGGCTCGTGGTTATTTCAAAAATCCACAAAAACGCAGCGCTATTACCGCCGCATTATAAAAGAATTTTTTGCTTTTTATCCTGATCTTTATATAAAGACGACTCAGATCACTCACCTGTCGCTTTTTATTAAGACCTTCGGGGATCATCAAGATTCAACCAGGAATACCTATAAAAATGCGCTGTCTTCGCTTTTTTCATTCGCGCAAAAATCAGGTTATATTGAACGTAATCCTGCCATTATGCTGGAAACAATTAAAACCCCGGACCGACTTTATTCAAAAGTCTTATCACGGGAACAAGTCGAGCAAATGATTTTAAAAGAAAAAAATGAGCGCAATAAACTTATATTGAAGATATTTTATTTCACTGGTGTTCGGGTGGATGAGCTTTGTAAACTTCAAAAAAAGAATATTCAAAAAACAGCAGATGAATCTTATTATTTACTAGTCGAAGGAAAAGGCAAAAAAGTCCGCTCGATCAATTTACCCAAACATCTTGTCAGTGATTTATTTTCATATTGTGAATCGCTAACGTCTTATTTTTTATTTACTAGTGGCAAGGCCCAAGATAACGCCTTAGAAAAACCGTTAAATGCCAGCCAAATATTTCGGATTGTGCGCGCTGCCGCGAAGACCGCAAAAGTTTCAGTTCAGCCATCGCCCCATTGGTTACGCCACACTTGTGCCACACACTCGATCGAGGCAGGTGCGCCCATTCATGTGGTACAAAAGACGCTTGGTCATGAATCAATTTCGACCACAGGAAAATACTTAGATATTCGACCGAAAGAATCAGCTGGTGACTACTTGCAAGAAATAAAAACGATGTAGTTAATCACGAATCCATTTTTTAAAGCCAAGTTTTATAGCTTTTTCTAAATCGGCTTCTAATATTTCATAAACATTACAAGTTCCCGTTGGGTGACCGCAAATTTGAATGCGCATTAAACCGTCGTGTTTATTTTCAGACGAGAGAACTTCAATATCGGTAAGTTCGCTTGCCATTGTTTTAAGGTCTGTTTTCTTACCTTGCCCGCACTGAAGCGATCCATCGGGCTTGTAAACTCGAACACGACTTGTTAAATCTTTTGGAGCATTCAAAGGTTTCTCGCTGATCTGCTTGTTTGAAACGGAACGTTCTTCTATTTTACAGGGCTGGCTAGAGCACCCATTAAATCCGTAAACGATAAGAACCATAACGAACAGGCTAAATAATTTTAGCATAAATCTCCTAGTGAACTAAGTAATCAATCGAGGCTTTTTTAAAAATTTCAGCCTGAACAGAATAGGCATTGCCTTCTCCTGAAATAAAATACAAGGACTTAAGTTCTGGGTTAGCTGAGGGTTTAGAAAATACGCCACGACCAGGCTCCATAGAGCCCATTATTTTTCCAGTTAATATATCAACTAGCAATAAGCTTCCGATAGATTCACCGACGACGATGAAGCCTTGATAAATTAAGGGGTCTGTTAAAATACCCTTTTCAGTTTGATATTTCCAAATTAGGTGGCCATCAGACTTGCTTACCGCAAATAATTCGCCAAGCCCCGTGCTATAAATTACTTTGTCGCCGAAAACTAAGGGCGTACTGATTCCGCCACCTTTAGCACTCCAAAGAATTTCTCCTTTGGATTTAGAAACACAATAAAGACGATCGTCATAGCTATTAACATAAATATTATCGCCATCGACAACCGGAGTAGCATCAATATCCTTAAAGCGCGCGTTTTTATTGAGTGTAATTTCTGATTGCTGGGTGCCTGTTTTAGCATTCAGTGAAACTAAAGAGCCATCACTAAAACCAGCATATAAAATTCCTGAAGAAATTGTAGGTCTTGATCCCCCACGAACTGTCATAAGATTTGCGGTATCTTGCCGGTTATAAGTCCAAAGCTGCTTACCCGAGACAGCATCGACCGCAAAAATGGATTGCCCTGAAGATAGAAAATATAGAACTCCGTCTGCCAGTAATGGTTCTGAAACTACCTCGGACTTGGTATCAAAAAACCATAGAATCTGGGCGTTAACTAAGTCTATGGAATATACTTTTCCATTATTGGAACCTACAAATAAGCGGTCATTAATAAGTGCGCCGCTGGCTTCTACACCTTCAGGGACGGCAATGCGCCAAACTTCATGACCACCCTTTTGCGAATAAGCAACGACTCCGTCTAAGGCATTAGCAAAAATAACTAAATCTTTATAAATCAATGGAGTCATACGATTAATTTTACGAAATCCTGCATTAGGCTTCGCTAATGAATCTCGAACCCAGTTGATAGAGACAACTAATTTCCCCTGCTTGGCATCATTGTTATTAAAATGCGAACAACCTAGGACTGTAGAGCCTAAACCAATTAATAAAAAAAGTTTAAGTCGGAAAAAAAATTGCTTTTCAAAGTATGTCATCAAGTCCCTGCTGTTTTCTTAAATTGCAATAAGCGTAGTAATTTTGCGGCCTCTTTTGCCGAGTTCGAATCGCCACGACCTTCTGTTTTTTGATTGGCAACATTTGTTAATAATTCTTCAGCTTTTTTGAAATCACTTAATTTTTGATAGCAAAGGGCTTGCTGAATCTGAACATCGCTATGGATAAAAGATGCTTCTTTGCGATTAATAATTTTTTGCCAAGACTCAATAGCTTCTTTGCATTTATCGGTGTCCGCCAATATTTGACCGATCTGCTGCTGCACCAAGGTGTTGACTAAGCCATGGTCATTATTCTGAACTTTTTGTAAAGTTGTTAACGCCAGTTCTTTATTTTTCTCTTCACGTAGTATTTCAGCGTAATACAAAGCTGCCATTTGGTTAGCCTTGTAACCTGGGTTTACAGCGATAAAGCTTTCTAATTCTTTTTTAACTTCAGCCAAGTTTTTTGCAAGCTCTTCAACAGAAACTGGGGTTTCTTTTTTATCTGCCTTTGCCGTTGGATTTTGATCTTTATTTTTCTTACTCTTGTAGTCGTTGTACTTTTTTTCGATAGAATAAAAACTTTCTTGAATTTGCTTTTCTTTCGATAAATGCATGGTCGCCTGAATAGTTACGCCAGCCCCCACGATAAACACCACGGCACAAATTCCTAAAATAAGTTTCCACTGTTTTTCCAAAAATGACATTTTTATATTCTCCATTTGTTATCTGTTATGAACTTCTCTTAAAGTTGTAAAAGTACGGCTTGAATTTCCTGGATGATGCTGTTTCAAATAACCGATTGTTTTAATGCGCTCTTCAGCTAAGCGATCAGCCGCCGTGTGCGTTCCAATGTTATCCCGTTTTGAAATTTCGAATACTTTTTTTACGTTATCAAACACACGCTTCGTTTTTTCAAAAGCACGTTCATGCGAGTAGCCCTCAAGTTCCACGAAAACATTCATCAGGCCTCCGGCATTAACGACATAATCCGGAGCATACAAAATACCAAGCTCACGCAAATGATCACCATGTCGAGCTTCGGCCAACTGATTATTCGCTCCACCGGCGATGGCTTTACATTTTAATTTTCCGATAGTTTTATCATTAATGATGGCGCCCATCGCACAGGGTGCTTGAATTTCACAATCCACAAATAAAATATCATCAGGTGCTACAACTTCGCAGCCAAATTTATCATGATGCGCTTTTACCCGACCTTGATCAATATCGGCAATGATGACGTGAGCTCCTTCTTCAACCAAATATTTAACTAGATTAGATCCCACATTTCCCAATCCCTGGACGGCAATGCGCATTCCTTTTAAAGAAACTGTGTTGAACTTTTCACTAGCCGCAGCTTTAATTCCCATAAGCACACCATGCGCCGTGTAAGGAGAAGGATCTCCAGAACCGCCAAAGTCTTTTGGAATTCCAGTCACCCAAGGGGTTTCCATAAAAATATGCTCCATATCATGCACGGACGTTCCAACATCTTCGGCGGTGATATATTTTCCATTTAATGAATTCACAAACTGACCGAAGGCGCGAAATAAAGCTTCTGTTTTTTGCGTTTTTGCATCCCCGATAATAACAGCTTTACCGCCACCTAAGTTAAGGCCTGCGGCCGAGGCCTTGTAAGTCATTCCTTTTGACAATCGAAGCACATCGATAAGCGCTTCTTCTTCATTTTTATAATTCCACATACGCGTGCCGCCTAAGGCCGGACCCAAAGCCGTATTGTGAATTGCAATAATCGCTTTTAAACCGACATTTTTATCATGACAAAACACGACTTGTTCGTGTTCGCCATGTTGACTGATCATTTCAAACGGACCCACGCAGTAACTCCTTCAGAAGACTAGCTAACTCAAGCTGATGTCAAAGTGTGATCAGATTCGACCCAAAAGACTAGCTGTTACACTTTGCGCAAGCTAAATAGTATTTGCTTGTATCTACTTGGTTTTTATCTCGGAGAAGCGCAACCGAAGCTTTTTTATTTCTGCAGATATTTCTGTGAGTAGTATTTCATTTTTGCTGGTCTTTTCATCTATAAAAAAGTGTGGAGATAAATACGTTTGTTTTTCTTGAGTTTGCTGAGTCAAAGGGCAAATAAGCTTGAAAAAAACTTCGATCTGTTTCTTACTTTGGTAAAAAACCTTTCGAAACTGAGCACTTGATAAACAGGGTTTTGACATACCTTCAGTCTCGGGCGTTAGCCAAACGCCCATCCTGCCGTTGAATTTTAGAATTCCGCTAAGATTTTCGCTTAAAGTGACAGTGGCCGCAACGGTGGCCGAAACCTGCCCACCTGCTGTGGTTACTACTTTTTTGTTTTCAGCAGCTTTGATCGAAATGGCAAAAAAAAAGCTGGTTGTTAAAACCAGCTTTAGTAGAAATTTAATCATAGCTTATTATTCAGCGTTTTCAAGTTCCTGGGCAAGTCTTTTTTGCGCGACTTGATCAGAAGCTCTGAAGTAAGATTTCTCTTTCGCAAAAACCAGCAGACTTTTATTGGTAGGAACATTGATTGTACTCGATGTGTCGACCAAAACCCGTTGATTTGAATCAGCGTTCACGGCAAGTCGAGTTTCTTGTAGTTTTTGCTTCAAATCTGTGTGCAATTCATTTTGAGCCTTTGAATTTTCCACAATGAGATTATTAAAATCGTTTACCTTAGCCTGTGCAGAAAGACCAATTGCCAAAGTCAAAATCAACATAGAAATTTTCATAAATACCTCCGTGAAAAATGGTTTCAAAAGTTATCTTCACTACCTTATAAAGCAATGGCGGGGCCAATTACCCAACTCTTATAGCGAATACAATAAAATTGGCCGTTTCAAGCTAGGACACTGTTTAAACTTTAGTCGTCCAGGACCCAAGATTGTGATTAAAAAAACCAACGACAACATCAATTCAATACGCTATTACAAAAGAATGAAAAACTATTTTGCAACAGGGATTTACCAACAAAAACAAGCGTTTGATTTGGTTGATCTTTTACAAGAAATCGAATTGATTAAAAAATCTGATAAACACGGTCAAGCCTGGTCTAAAGAACACTATAAATACGGCTATACGTCTTATAGCTCGTTAGATAAGCTTCATAAGTTTTCATCAACTTTTAGCCTGCTTGAGAAAAAAATAGATAAACACGTGGCAAAATTTTTAAAAGAACTTCATTATCAAGCACAAGTTTCTAAAAATCTTCATATGACCAACTGCTGGGTGAATGTGATGCCAGCACGCGCCCAGCATTCTGCTCATATCCACCCGCTTTCCGTGCTGAGTGGCACTTACTACGTAGCAACGCCGCCCAAAGCTAGCGCCATTAAATTTGAGGATCCCCGCCTAGGACTATTTATGAATGCGCCAGCGGTACAGCCCAAAGCGCCGACCGCAAAGGCCCGCTTTGTAAGTCTGCAGCCTAAGCCTGGCGAGCTGATTTTATTTGAAAGTTGGCTTAAACATGAGGTCCCTTCGAATTCTTCTGCAAGTCCCCGGATAAGCATCAGTTTTAACTATGGATGGGTCTAATTTTCCTTACGCGTTCATTGACCCGCGCGGTAACTTTCGGTAATCCTTATCTCCTTATGAAAATAAAATTAAGCGAAATCCCGGAAAACGGTACATCTTATGAGTTCACACGAAAAACCGCAGAATTAAATGCTCCGCTCGAAGATCTAATTGGTGCTGCCGATTACCATATCCAATTCCATATTAAGCCATTAAACACCAAAGATTTTACTTTAAGTGGCACGGTCGTCACAAAAACCCAAGAAATGTGTTCACGCTGTGGTGATCAATTTCCGTTGGATATTAATAAAAAAATATCCGAAATTTT
>JAYUWH010000026.1:0-20480 GCA_043753645.1 Bdellovibrionales bacterium | reverse complement strand
ATGGATAAAAATACTAAATTTCATATTAATCCGACAGGCCGATTTGTTACTGGAGGCCCGATGGGTGATGCTGGTTTAACAGGTCGTAAAATTATCGTAGATACTTATGGCGGTCACGGAGCCCATGGCGGCGGTGCATTTTCTGGAAAAGATCCATCAAAAGTAGATCGTTCGGCGGCTTATGCTGCCAGACACGTGGCAAAAAATATTGTTGCCGCAGGTTTAGCTGAAAAGTGTTTAGTTCAAGTGGCCTACGCGATCGGTGTTGCAGAGCCCGTTAGCATTACGGTGAACGACTACGGCACAAGCACTGTTGGAAGTGAAAAATTAATTGCAGCCGTTAAAAAAGTTTGGGACTTACGCCCATCACGTATTGTGAAAGAGTTTGATTTACTTCGTCCCATTTATTCGGCGACTGCGGCTTACGGGCACTTCGGCCGTGAAGAGCGTTTGAATGAAGGTTTTTTCAGTTGGGAAAAAGTAAATAAGATTGAACAACTTAAAGAAGCGCTTAAGTAAGAGGTTAAACTTTGGATCCAAAATTTATTCGCAACTTTTCGATCATTGCCCATATTGATCATGGTAAATCAACCTTAGCGGATGGTTTGCTGGCTCATACTGGCGCTCTTGAAGATCGTGAAAAAAAAGCTCAGTTTTTAGATAACATGGAGCTTGAACGCGAACGCGGAATTACTATCAAGGCGCAGACAGTTTGTCTTACTTACAAATCAATTAAAGATGGTAACACCTACCAAATTAATTTGATCGACACTCCGGGGCATGTGGATTTTTCCTATGAAGTATCGCGTTCATTAGCAGCTTGCGAAGGCGCCATTTTGGTTGTGGATGCGGCTCAGGGTGTAGAAGCACAAACTTTAGCGAACGTCTATTTGGCGCTTGAAAATAATTTAGAAATTATTCCGGTTTTAAATAAAATTGATTTGCCGTCGGCCGATCCCGAAGGCGTAAAAAAACAAATCGAAGATACGGTTGGCTTAGACTGCTCTGAAATAATTCATGCTTCGGCAAAGGAAAAAATTGGCATTGCCGATATTCTGGAAGCCGTTATTGCAAAAGTTCCGCCTCCAAAAGCGAACCGCGATATGACTCCGCGGGGCCTAATTTTTGATTCTTGGTTTGATGCTTATCAAGGTGTCGTGGTCTTGGTACGTATGATGGATGGGATCATAAAAAAAGGTGATCGCATTAAGTTCATGGCCACGGATCGTGATTACGAAGTTTTACGTTTGGGGAAATACACGCCGTTTCCATTACCGATTGAAGCCTTAGATTCAGGTGAAGTGGGCTTTATTATTTGCGGTATTAAAGATATTCGTGATGTCAAAGTCGGCGATACAGTGACTTCGACCAAAAATCCTGCAACCACACCTTTGCCTGGTTTTCAAAAAGTAAAACCCATGGTTTTTGCCGGGATTTTTCCGATTGTGGCCAGTGAATATCAGAATTTAAAAAATGCTTTAGATAAACTTTGCCTGAACGATTCTTCATTAACTTTTGAAGTCGAAAAATCTTTAGCCCTAGGATTTGGCTACCGCTGCGGCTTTCTAGGCTTACTGCACATGGAAATAGTGCAAGAGCGACTCGAGCGTGAATTTAATTTAAGTCTTATCACGACAGCTCCAACGGTAGTTTACCGAATCACGAAAACAGATGGCACAGTGTTAATGTTGGAAAATCCATCAGGCATGCCCGATGAAACACAAATCGCAAAAATGGAAGAGCCTTACGTCAAAGTCACATTGCACACACCTACAGATTATATTGGTGGCCTTCTAAAATTATGTGAAGACAAACGGGGAATCCAAGTACGTATGGATTACGTCACCGATAAAAAAGTAATTATTGAATATAAATTGCCGATGAATGAAATGGTCATGGATTTTTATGATCGACTTAAATCAATCACCAAAGGCTACGCTTCACTAGAATATGAATTTTTAAGTTTTGAAGAAGCAACTTTAGTAAAATTAGATATTCTTATTAACGGCGAGCCTATTGATGCATTGTCACTGATCGTCCATACTTCTAAGGCCCAAAATCGTGGTCGGTTACTGACGGAAAAGATGAAGGAATTAATTCCACGGCAGCAATACCAAGTTGCTATACAGGCGGCTATTGGGGCAAAAATCATTGCGCGCGAAACACTCGGAGCAATTAGAAAAGACGTGACCGCTAAATGTTATGGTGGTGACATCTCTCGTAAGCGAAAACTTCTTGAAAAGCAAAAAGAAGGTAAAAGGCGTATGAAGCAGATTGGCTCGGTCGATGTGCCTCAAGAAGCGTTTTTAGCTATTCTTAAAGTAGAGGAATAAATATGTTAGGTTTTGGAAAAAAAGAAGAGAAAAAGCCGAAGTACAACGGTTGGGACATTCAGAATAAACTTTTTTGGACCGAAGGTTGGGGTTCAATGGCGCTGGCCATATTGGCCGCTTTAACGATTCGTTGGCTGTTGCTAGAAGCCTACGTTATTCCATCGGGCTCTATGTTTCCGTCATTACTTAAAAATGATCACATCTTTGTTAATAAAATTACGTACGGTATTCGTGCTCCATTTAGTGAAAAATGGTTGGTCAAATTTCGCGAACCCGAGCGCGGCGAAGTAATCGTGTTTAAATATCCTAAAGAAATGGGTACTTTTTTTATTAAGCGTATCGTCGGAATCCCTGGCGATAAAGTAAAATTTGAAAATGGAATTTTATATATTAACGACAAGCCGCAAGAAAAAGTTGTTCCAAAAACATCACGCGATTTTGATTTTTTACGGGAAGAAGATTTTAAAAGTGAAGGCGGCAACCAGGATACAAAATCAAACTACGTGCACTTCACTGAAAATCTTGAAAGTAATAATGGCCGTATCGTTGAACATAGTATTTTGATGCGAAAAGGTGATGTACTGGGTTTTTCAGGTGACGGAGAATGGATTGTACCTGAAGATTCACTTTTTGCCATGGGTGATAACCGCTATAATTCCCATGATTCGCGCTTTTGGGGTTTTGTCCCGCAAAAAAACTTGTTAGGAAAAGCTAGCTTCATTTGGTTAACCTGCGATGAAATGTTGCCGGCGATTTCGATGATCTGTAATCCGCTTACGATTCGTTGGACGCGTTTATTCAATACTGTTCAGCAGTAAGTGATGGCCATGGGCTTGTTAACAAAAAAAGTTGGAAAACAAGGTACGTGGCCGCAAGCTCTATTAACTTTTTTTCTTCCGCTTGTTTTAATTTTCGTATTTCGTTGGTTTTTTTATGAACCCTTCGTTATTCCGTCGGAAAGCATGGTTCCGAACCTGTTAATTCATGATCATATTCTAGTAAAAAAATTCGCCTATGGCTTAAAGCCACCTGTCGGCGACGGCTGGCTGTGGAAATATGCACAGCCTAAACGGGGAGATATCGTCGTTTTTCGCTTCCCCGAAAATCGCGATGTATTTTTCATAAAGCGCTTGGTTGGACTTCCAAAAGATGAAATTACTATTCAAAATGGGCAAGTCACTATTAACGGCAAACCTTGGATGTTAGCGCCTTTACCCGCAGGCCAGTATGATGACGAAGATCAATTTAATTACTATTCGGAACAATCAGAAGACGTACCGGCCCATACGATTCGTCTATTTACAAAGTACGAACATCGCGGTCCGGATGAAAAAAAGATTACAGTGCCCCCGCATTCTTATTTCGTGATGGGTGACAATCGAGATCAGTCCAGTGATTCGCGGGTGTGGGGCTTTGTAGATGAAGAGCTTCTGGTCGGGCAAGCTTCCCTAATTTGGCTTAGTTGTGAAGAAACGTTGGTCTCAGCTCCATTTGTTTGCAACCCTTTAAGCTTGCGTTCTAAAAGAATTTTTAAGACCATTAATTAGTGCTAGCTACCAATACCAACTATTAAAGGTTTTAAATGCAGATAAAAAAAAACATTTATTGGATAGCTATTGCCTTAGTTTCCGCTTTATTTTGCCGGGCCTTTTTAATTTCTGTACATAAAATTCCAACGGTTTCTATGGCGCCAACCTTTTGGCCCGGAGATTTTATTATGTCATCACAGCTAGCCTACGGTTTACATTTCCCTTGGAGCGCAGAAACATATTTTAAGAATGCTCCAGAGCGCGGAGATTTAATCGTTTTTCAATTTAACCAAAAAAAAGCAGCAGCAAACGCCTCAGCGCAGTATGTGAAGCGCATCGTCGCAGTGGGTGGAGACGAAATCGAAATCAAAGAAGGCCATCTTTATTTAAATGGTGTACCCTGCGATTACCGGCAAAAAAACCAATCTCTTTCATTGGATTCCTTTCAAATTTTTGAGGAACGTTGTCTGGATTCCAATCGCGATATCATTCTAAGTACCCAGAAAAATGGGGGGGGCCTTGACGCTTTTAAGAAATTCAAAGTTCCAGAAGGCGAATTCTTCGTGTTGGGTGACAACCGAGACACCAGCGATGATTCAAGGAATTTAGGAACAATTGCCGCTGATCAAATAGCAAGCAAAGTCAATTCGATCTGGTTGTCTTACGGTTCAACGCAAGATTTCATTTCGGGGCCAAATCAAATTCGTTGGAATCGAATTTTGACAAAACCTCGCTAGCACCTTAGCCTTTTATCAATGCCCACGAGCAAAAGCTCTTTGATCCATTTAACTGATTTTACCAAAAATAAAGTTGAATCCCTATTTAAAAAATCTTTGCAATTAAAGAAAAAAAGTCAATCGAAGTCTGAAACCATTGCTGTTTCAGGTGGAAAAACGGCCGCCCTATTATTTTTTGAGGCTAGCACAAGAACACGTTTTAGCTTTGAAGCCGCCAGCGTTCGGGCAGGATACCATCCGTTAATTTTAGACAGCGGTGTTGGCACAAGTTTGGAAAAAGGCGAAACAGTTTTTGATACCATTCGTAATATTGAAGCTATGCGGCCCCTTTTTTTTGTCATCCGCTGTGATGACAAATTTGATCTTCAAAAACTAAGCGAAATGATCTCGGTTCCCATCATCAATGCAGGCTGGGGGCTGAAAGGTCATCCTACGCAAGCACTGTTGGATGCAATGACACTTTTTGAAAAATGGGAAACCTTAGCAAACAAAAAAGTTCTGTTTGTGGGCGACGTAAGACACTCGCGCGTTGTTGCTTCGCACATGCAACTTGCATCTTGCCTAAATTATCAAATTGGCTTTTGCGGTCCCGAAGAATTTGCTCCGCTGGAAAATAGCCAACAGCATTTTATAACTTTTAAAAATCTGGGCGAAGGCTTACAATGGGCTGACGCTGTCATGGCATTACGGGTGCAAAAAGAACGGCACGACGGCACGGTATTTAATACCAAAAGTTATCATCAAAATTTTGGTCTAAATAGCGAAAATATAAAAA
The DNA here is from genome assembly GCA_043753645.1 of Bdellovibrionales bacterium. Lineage (GTDB taxonomy): Bacteria > Bdellovibrionota > Bdellovibrionia > Bdellovibrionales > Bdellovibrionaceae > Pseudobdellovibrio. The sequence continues at coordinate 15,106 of JAYUWH010000026.1, read as the reverse complement.
AATTATCCGCAAAGGCTTTCATCATGCACCCTGGACCGATTAACTATGGTATCGAAATGGAAGAAAATATTTTGCAAGATGCGCGTTCATTAATTTTACAGCAGGCTGAAAATGGAGTTTTTCTGCGACAGGCAATCATTCAAGATTTATTTAAGGAAGCAAATTGATGAAATCTTTTTTAGTATTAGAAGACGGAGATGTTTTCGCAGGGAAAGCGTTGAATTCGCAAAAACAGTTTCCTGAAAAAGCGGGTGAGGTAGTTTTTAATACTTCCCATTCAGGTTATGAAGAAATCGCAACGGATCCGTCTTATTTTTCTCAGATAATTGTCATGACGGCGCCGATGATGGGTAATTATCCTGTCGACGCAAAAACTTGGGAATCTAAAAAAATTTGGATTCAGGGATTTGTTTGCGTGCAGATGCAAGAAACCAAACGTGAAAGTTCATGGTCAAAAAGCTTAATTGAAAATAGTGTTCCGGTACTAACAGAAGTCGACACTCGCCGCCTTGTTTTAAAGTTGCGCACGCAAGGAACTCCGTGGGGAGCTTTAGTGCAAGCCATCGACCCCGAACAAGCCCGCATAAAAGCAAATTTACTAATTGAAAAGCAAAAAAATATGGACGCAGATTGGGTGTATTTGTGTTCGCGTAAGGTTCATGAAGATTTCTCTGGAAAAAATCCCGATGGTCCACGAGTTGCTGTTCTAGATTTTGGTGCCAAAGAAAATATCTTGCGAGAACTCATCGAACGCTGTTCGGCCTTGCGCGTATTTCCAAGCCGCACCAGTGCAGCAGCTATAAAAGAATGGAATCCCGATTCGTTAATGTTAACGAATGGCCCCGGTGATCCCGCGGCTGTGAAAGTTGCGCCCGAAACAATTCAAAAGTTTATTGGGCAGATCCCAATTTTTGGAATTTGCATGGGCCATCAGGTTTTGGCCTTAGCACTTGGAGCAAAAACTTATAAATTAAAATTCGGTCACCGCGGAGCTAACCATCCTATTCAGGATGACTTACTTAAACAAGTGTATATGTCGAGCCAAAATCATGGCTACAGCGTTCAATCCGAGACTTTGCCAACTTCTGTGAAGACGACCCATCGAAATCTAAATGACGGCACCGTAGCTGGTTTTTATTCTGCAGAATTAAATATTCTAGGTATTCAATATCATCCTGAAAGTAGGCCCGGGCCCCACGAAGCCACTCAGCTTTTTGATTTTTTTGTGAAGTCTATGCATATGTCCGAAAATAAAAAAGGTGCTCAACAATCAGCAGGTTTATTATGTTAACATGGGATCAATTTCAGACCAGCATGCAAAAGCTTGCTGGCCATTACACTTCAGCCGAATTTCAGCAAGAGCTGGCCGATGCTAAAAAAGAATTTTTTGATAATACCGGAACTTTGGATGAAAACAAGCCACATTATAATCTTAGAATGCATCAGTTCTACGAGTGGTATTTTTTAACACGGCCGCTAAAAAGTTACATGAAAACTCCGATTGAAGTTTGTTCCCTTCATCGCGAGTTACGTCTTACCCCGGACGATGACCAAGCTATTGAAATTTTAAGGAAGCATAGGCATTCCATTTTTGAGTTCTTAAAAACTAAAAATGAAAATATCCATTTAAAAGATTTATTCAAAAATGAAAAGCTAGTTGTTAATCATACTGAGCTGGTTTTTGGATTCGATGAGAAAGAATATTTCGAAGCACGAATCGTTAAACTGAATGACTCTTATTATTTTCTTAAAAGTTTTTGTTTTCACCCTGAATCGGCGCAAAAATTTATCGCGAAGGAAGTCAAAGTTCATCAAAAAAATCCGGATTTAAATCCGGACACCTTTATTTTAAGACTGAATAAAATGCGATACAAATATGAACAGTATAAACACGTGAAACCCGAACTGATCTACACTAACGATAACAGACTAGGACTTTAAATGCCCAGAAATCAAAGTCTTAAACGTATTCTGATTATTGGTAGTGGCCCCATTCAAATCGGTCAGGCCTGCGAATTTGATTACTCAGGAACTCAGGCTTGCAAAGCTCTGATGAAAGAGGGCTTTGAAGTCATCCTAGTCAATTCTAATCCTGCAACCATCATGACCGATCCAGAAATTGCAACCCGAACTTACATCGAACCTTTAAAATCACAGTATTTAGAAAAAATTATTGAGATTGAAAAACCACAAGCGATCATCCCCACTTTGGGCGGCCAAACCGCATTAAATTTAGCGCTTGAATTGGATCGTTTAGGAATTTTAAAAAAACACAATGTCCAAATGCTTGGCGCTACTCCGGAAGTTATTGAGGCTGCCGAAGACCGCGAAAAATTTCGATCCATTCTTGACGAGCTTGGTGCGAAATACCCAGCAAGTATCATGGTGAAAAACTTTGAACATGGAGTTTTAGCAGCCGAACGTTTAGGTTACCCAGCCATTCTACGTCCCAATTACACTCTGGGCGGCGGTGGCGGCGGTATTGCTTATTCGCCAGAAGAGTATAAGAAAATGTTAGTGCAAGCGCTGCATGAAAGCCCCACATCCGAGGTTTTGATCGAAGAAAGCATTCTTGGTTGGAAAGAATTTGAGCTTGAAGTCATGCGTGATGCTGCCGGCACATTTGTGGTCGTGTGTTCTATCGAAAATTTTGATCCTTGCGGCGTACATACAGGCGATAGCATCACGGTCGCCCCACAGCAAACACTGACTGATTATCAATACCAAGCCATGCGCGATGAAGCCTGCCGAATTATCAACCGCGTTGGCGTGCAAACGGGTGGAGCTAATATTCAATTTGCCGTACACCCACAGACTGGTGAACGGGTGGTGATCGAAATGAATCCGCGTGTTTCAAGATCGTCAGCTTTAGCAAGTAAGGCGACCGGATTTCCAATCGCAAAAATTGCAGCTTTGTTAGCAGTTGGTTATTTACTTGAAGAAATTAAAAATGATATCACAAAAGTGACGCCGACTTGTTACGAGCCTGCTTTAGATTATGTTGTGACAAAGATACCAAGATTTGCTTTTGAAAAGTTTCAAGGCTCAAAAGACATTTTATCAACACAAATGAAAAGTGTGGGCGAAGTCATGTCCATGGGCCGAACTTTGCAAGAATCTTTAATGAAAGCACTTGCTGCATTAGAGATGCACCCCGAAGCTATTCCTGACATCCCATTCAATTTAGAAAAGATGTCGTATCCCAATAGCCAGCGAATCTGGAACATATTTCAAGCATTGCGCCATGGCCTAAGTATCGAAAAAATAAATGAACTTACTAAAATCGATCCATGGTTTTTAGAACAACTTGAAGGAATTATTACTTTTGAAACTAAAATCAAGAAAGAAAAGTTATCTGCTGAACTACTACTGCAAGCAAAGCGTACTGGATTTACTGACGCGCGCATTGCAAAATTAACCGGCCAATCTACCACCGAAGTGCGGGATTTAAGACATTCCTCTAAGATTCGGCCCAGCTTCTTGCAAGTTGACACATGTGCCGGAGAATTTTTTTCTGAAACCCCCTATTTTTATTCAAGCTATTGGAGCGAAATTGCAGCCGTTAAAAAACCTGATAAAATCGTAGCAGTTATCGGCAGTGGTCCGAACCGCATCGGGCAAGGAATTGAATTTGATTACTCTTGTGTACGGGGTGTTCAAGCCTTACAAAAATTAAATTATAATGTCGCCATGATTAACTCAAATCCAGAAACAGTTTCTACTGATTATGACACATCTGATTTTTTATTTTTCGAACCGCTTACTGAAGAGCACGTGCTGGAAGTTTTTGATTATATTAAACCAATTGGATTTATTGCACAGCTTGGTGGTCAAACTCCAATAAGTCTGGCCCACGGCTTGGTTGAAAATGGCTATACGCTTTTAGGCTCGACACTTAAATCGTTAGATCAAGCTGAAGATCGAAAACAGTTTTCAGCCATATGTCGAGAGCTTGATCTTATGATTCCACAATCCACCATGGTGGGTGCTGTTGCCGAAGCGTTAGCTTGCGAAAAAAATATCGGATACCCAATGATCTGTCGTCCTAGCTACGTACTGGGCGGGCGCCGGATGGAGGTTGTTGAAAACCGTGCTGAACTAGAATCGTATTTTGTTCGTCATCATGACTTTATAAGCCCATCAAATCCATGTCTTATGGATCAATTTTTGACTGGGGCTTTGGAAGTTGATGTTGATCTAGTTCGCGGTAACGGCTGGCATGTTCTTGGGGGAATCGTTGAACATATTGAAGTTGCCGGAGTACATTCTGGCGATAGTATGGGTGTCGTCCCCCCGCAGCGGCTAAAACCTGAAACCTTAAGGAAAATTGAACAGATGAGTTTGAAACTCGCTGATAAATTGGATGTTAAAGGTCATTTAAATTTACAGTTAGCAATTAAAAACGATGTTATTTATATTTTGGAAGCAAACCCACGAAGTTCTCGATCGGTACCATTTTTAGCAAAAGCCACCTCGATTCCATTGATTGATCTGGGAATCGCAGCTCAGATGGGAATTGTTTTACCAGCAGCCCAGTTAAAAAAATACCAGTGGACGGATCTTAAAAAAATCTGTGTCAAGGGCGTGGTTTTTCCATTTAAAAAGTTCGCTGAAAGTGATTCCATTCTTGGGCCTGAAATGAAAAGCACTGGCGAAAGTATGGGCCGCGGAGATTCTTACTCGGAAGCTTTAGTAAAAGCCTTTTTATCAAGTTCTTTAACTCTGCCAGCCGCTGGAGAGCTATTTTTATCATTGCGTGATAAAGATAAAGAGCCCCTATTGCCGCTGCTAAAAAATTTGAACAAATTAGGTTACACCTTTTCTGCTACGCGCGGCACGGCAGATTATCTTAAACAGAAAAATTTAGAATGCATAGTCCTTAACAAGGTTCACGAAGGTCGGCCCCATTGTGTTGACCGCATTCGCTCTGGCCAAGTGCAGTTTGTTATTAACACCACCGAAGGCCGGCAAGCGATCGAAGCCAGTTTCGACATACGAAGGGCTTGCACCGATTACAGTATACCATGCCTAACTGAAAGCGATGCCGCGGAGGCCTTCGGAATGGCCTTAGAGAAATCTAGGACTGGACGAATTGAAGTCTCTCACTTAACATAATTCATCAAGGATGATGATTGATGATAAAAAATAACGGTACGTATTTTCTGTTAGCCATTTTAATCGTGTTTTGCTTCCAGGCTCAGGCTGCGCCAGAGCCTATTACCATCGGCTTATTACCTAGTGGAAATTTAGAGTCGATCAAAACCCAATCCCTTACGTTAGCTCAAAAACTGCAAGATAAATTAAAACGACCCGTTCAAATATATATTTCTAAAAACTACAAAGGATTAACGGAAGCACTTAAAAGTAAAAAAGTCGATTTTGCTTTTCTTTCCGCACTGACTTATGTTCGCTCCGAAAAAGAAACAGATTTAAAAGTTCTGTTAAAAAAGACGTGGGAAGGTCCTTATTACTACTCTGCACTAGTCACACTAAAAAAAGCAAAAATTAAAAGTTTAACAGATCTAAAAAATAAAACCATTGCCTTTGTCGACGAGAATTCCACCTCAGGTTATTTATACCCGCAGGTTTACTTACAAAAAACTAAGTTGACGGATGCAAGTTATAAGGAAATTGTTTTTTCTGGCAGTCATGCCCAATCGATCAACTTGCTCGAGTCGGGAAAAGTGGATGTTGCAGCAGTTTTTGCCGACGACGAAAAAGGAATTAAAGGCGCTTGGAGTCGTTTTGCTAAGAATAAAGCCTCGAAATTTAAAACGATCTGGATTAGCGAACCTATTCCCAACGACCCCATTGTGGTGCGCACGGAGTACTATAACGAGCATGCAAAACTAACTCATGACATCATGTACTTACTGATAGAGCTGCAGAGCGATCCGACAATGCGCTCTCAAGTTAGCGAAGTTTTGGGTCACGGAGATCTTATCCCAGCAACATCAAGCCAATATGAAACGGTCCGTGAAATGGCTGCCACTTTCCAAGGTAATGCAAAATGACAAAACTTTTGGAAGTTAAAAATCTTAAAAAAAGTTTTCGAACTGATTTTTACAAACCAATCCAAAGCGTTTTAAATGATATTTCCTTTACAGTCGAACAAGGTCAATTTGTGGGATTTATAGGTCCTAACGGAGCCGGTAAGACGACGAGTATCAAGTGCATCTTGGAATTCATTTTCCCCGACAACGGCGAAGTTTTATTTTTTAATGAAAAGTTCTCCTTGAAACACCGACAGAATATTGGCTTTTTACCAGAGCGCCCATTCTTTCAGGAATTCTTAACGGGGCTAGAGTTCTTGAAATTGCATTGGACACTGGCTGGAAAATCTAAAGATTCTTTTTCAGCTGCCGGACTTTCGGTACTAGAACAAGTAAAACTCGAGCACGCAAAAAATAAAAAACTAAAAGAATATTCTAAAGGAATGCTACAGCGAATAGGCATTGCGCAGGCGCTTATCACAAAACCTGACTTTTTAATTTTTGATGAACCGATGTCCGGTCTTGATCCCGATGGAAGAATCTTGATTAAACAAATTCTTAAAACCTTAAAGCAAGAAAGCAAGACGATTTTAATGAGTAGTCATTTGCTTGAGGACGTCGAAGAGCTTTGTGATCACATAATCATTGTGCATGCTGGATCCATTGTCTACACAGGTGCGCTGGATGCATTTAAAAGAAATTTTGCTTCTCTTGAAGAAGCCTATCGGCAATTTAAAATAGATCACACGGATGGACTAAATTTATGAAATCTTTACGATCTATTTGGACTTTAACAATCCTTGGCGCACGCGAATGGATACGTCTAAAGTTTTTTTCCATAATTTTATTTATTAGTGTGCTGTTCTTAGCTTTTAGTTATCTCTTAAGCACTCTCACATTCGCTGTCCAAGAGCGTTTACTTTTCGATTTTGGATTGGGCGGTTTAGAAATTAGCTTAGTATTTATCTCAGCCATGATTGGCTCCTACGCCATCCACCGCGAAATAGAGCGAAAAACATTATTTGTGCTGCTAGCAAGACCACTTCCACGTTGGCATATCGTCATGGGAGCGTTCGGCTCGCTCATGGTTTTAAGTTTTATTTTTGCCGCAGGTTTCGGGCTTAGTTTGTTTCTGACTGCGGGTAACATGTCTTTGATAAACCCATTTATTTTATGTGTGGCCACATCTTTTCTTAAATCACTGGTGCTTTCAAGTTTTGCATTGGCCATGGGTTTACTAGTCCGGCCTATTTTGTCACTTGTCATGACATTCTGTTACTGGTTTCTATGTTATTCGGGGCCCGATATAAAATTTTTCGTCGAGAAATTGGGCTCAGCAAATATCAACGAGTTGGTGAAAGTGCTGGATACCATCATTCCACAATTTTACCGCATTAATTGGAAATCTTTTTATTTCCTGAAATCACCCCCAACTGGAATGGAATTTTTGTGGGCTTTATCAACCTGCTTAGCATGGACTTTCTTTTGGTTATTCGTGGCTTCTTTACTCTTCAAAAGGAAAGAAATTGTCTAATCAACAATTCTTTGAACTTTTTTTAAGTTTTTTATTCGGAGCGTGTTTTGGCAGCTTTGCCAACGTACTTATTTACCGTATGCCAGCGGATGAATCCATCATGGGACGCAGCCACTGTCAGGTATGTAAGGCGACAATTCCGTGGTATCAAAATATCCCACTACTTTCTTACTTTTTTCTTAAAGGCAAATGTGCAGGGTGCCATGCGTCCTACTCTATCCGATATCTGCTTGTGGAATTTATCATGGCTATTTTATTTGCCGCAGTCGTTTATCTTTACGGGATCAGTTGGACTACGCTTGAATATCTAATTTTGATTTTCGGTTTAGTTACGGCAGGCTTTATCGATTACGACCATATGATCCTGCCTGACGAATTTACTTTAGGCGGAGTTGTCCTCGGTCTAATTGGTGCTGCTTTAAATCCTGATCGCTCGTTCACGGAGGCTTTACTTGGAGTCTTATTTGGTGGCGGCGTACTGTGGCTTGTCGCTTATATTTATTTTGTATTTACGGGCCGTGATGGCTTAGGCGGTGGAGATATAAAATTATTAGCGTGGCTTGGTGCTCTTCTGGGATGGAAAGCAATTCCGTTCATAATTTTATCGTCGTCCATCGTAGGAAGTATAGTTGGCATCATATTATCCCGTAGAAACAAGGAAGGGCTAAAAACAATGATACCGTTTGGTCCATTTTTAGCTTTGGGCGCTTTACTTTATTTGTTTGGACTAAAGTCTGTCGGTATCTGGTATGTCGACTTATTTTTCCCAAGCTTGTAATTCTTCACTCTTTTTTTTGACTTGATCTAGACTTCAGCAGGCCTTCTCTTTGACAGACCTTAGACCCAACTCTCATAATCTAGACTTGGGAGTCAAAGCGCATCATGTTTTTTACATCTAAGAAAGTACTAGGCCTTGATATCGGGTCTAGCTCCATTAAACTTGCGGAATTATCGTTATCCAAAGCGGGTGCGATGATTGAAAACTTTGCTTTCATTCAAAGCCCACAATCCGCATTAAGTAACGGAGAAATCACGGACCCTCTACTTGTGGCTGAATCGATCAAATCTATTTACAAAGAAAAATCATTTAGCCGCAAACAAACTTGCATTGGGCTATCGGGAACCGCTGTCATTGTAAAAAAAATCTCGATGCCCCTGGCGGATACAAAAAACCTAATGGAGCAAGTTCGTTACGAAGCCTCGCAGTACCTGCCATTTGATATCAGTCAGGTGACTTTGGATTTTCATAAATTATCGTTTAACTCTGGCCAGCCCGAAAATATGGATTTACTTATTGTCGCTGCTCAAAATGAATTTATTTTAAATTATTTGCAATCGGTACAGCAGGCCGGATTAAAATGCTCGATTCTGGATGTTAACAGTCTGGCACTTGCTAATGTTTTCGAGCTGAATTACGGGCGAACTACCACACCGGTAGCCTTGTTCAATTTTGGTTCGGCGCTGACAAATTTTATTGTCCTTTTTCAGGGTGAAGTTATTTTTTCACGTGATATTCCCGTGGGCGGTTTTCACTTTTCTAACGAAATTGCAAAAAACATGGGAGTTACTTTTGATGAGGCAGAGTCACTAAAAATAAGCCAAGGCCAAGGCCATGATGCTCCAGAAGAAACCCGCACTTTCATGAATATGGCCTTAGACCACGTCACTGAAGAGATACGTAATTCAATTGATTTTTATTCCGCAACGGCCAATGGCCTGACCTTAACAAAAGCCTATTATACGGGTGGAGCAAGTTTGACTGCAGGTCTAATTGATCACTTAACGGATGCTCTAAAAATGCCGTTTGAATCGTTAAATCCGTTTCATGCCATCCAGTCCAACAATAAACTTTTGACCACGTCTTACTTGCAGCAAATTGCGCCGTTTGTGTCCGTAGTTTTTGGGCTAGGCCTTCGCCAACTCGGTGATAAAAAATGATAAAAATAAATTTGCTAACAACTTTTGCCAATCTTGAAGCTGATGACAGTTCATTCGCTCCAGACGACGAGCAAAAGCAAATTTATATCGATTTTGCCAAACGGTTGGTGATCCTTTTAATCGGTCCGCTGGCTATGTATTTTTATGAAAATTCGCAAATTCCAGAATTTAGAAATCAAATCGCTCAGCTAAGTGCCAAGCTAGCAGAGCATAAACAGTTTAATGACAAGAAAAAAGGTCTTGCTGAAGAAATTAAAAAATACGAAGAAGATCAAACTAAGCTGAATGCGCAAATGAGCTTCATGAAAAAAGTAAGCAATGAGAAAATTAATGAATTGAAGTTATTTCAATATTTGCAAAGTAACACTCCTGATAGTGTGTGGCTTAATAAGGTCGAAATCAAAGGCGCTGAACTTACTCTAACTGCGGAAACAGACGTTCCCGCAGATATCACAAAGTTTTTAGACGCATTGGGAAACGCTACTTTCTTAATTAGCGTTTCACCTTTAAATCAGGATACCAAAGCGGATTCAATGGGATTAGGGATCACCACCACGGTCTTTAATGTCAAAGCGAATTTCGCCGGTGGGGCTGTCACCCAATGAAGTTAATAAGAATTATTGCTCAATTTTCGACTTTGCGTATACTTATCGTGGGAGCGTTATTAACTGTAGGATATTTTTTCATGTATTATGATAATGGGGCGGTCTATGAAACACAAATCACGGCCCTTAACGCAGAAATAAATACCGAATTAGTAAAGAAAAAAGAGACAGAAAAAACTATTAAGCGCGAAGACGAAATGCGGGCGAATTTGGCATCACTTGCACGGGATTTACAAGTCGTAAAAGCGAAACTACCCAATGAATTTAAAGATACGGAGATGACGGTTATAATTAATAAGGCCGCACAAGGGGCAGGGGTGGCCGTATCCTCTCTCAACAGAAAGCGCTCAGCTCCTACAGTTAGCTCCACCGCCAATGGCGCGGAAAGCGTAGAAGAAATCGTTTTCGATTTATCCGTCAGTGGGCGCTTTAACCAATTCGTGCAATTTATGGAAAATTTGGCGCGTGAAGAAAAAATTATCAAGATTCGTGATTTTGTTATCGAAAAAAACAGTAAGAATGTTGATGATAATCTCGTGCGCTTTCGCGGAGACATTGTCGGATTTAAGCAAGCTCAGGCTCCAACTCCAGTGCCGGCACAGGTGACGAAGTGAAAATACAACTTCTCATTTTCTGCAGCTGCATTTATTTTTGTAGCGTCTTATGGTCTCAGCTGAAACCATCAGAATTACCTGTTACTACCGCCAACGAAATAAAGCGTGATCCTTTTAGATTACCGGATTATCTTGCCCAAAAACTACGAAAAGCTAGCGAGCCCCTGCTTTCTGCGTTCGCCGATTCTAGGAATCGCATTGACGATTCCATCGATCCAATTCGGCGCTGGGCTCTTTCAACTTACTTGCTGGTTGGAATAATCTGGGATGTGAAAAATCCGAAGGCATTGGTAGCCGATCAGCAAAGAAAAGTTCATCTAGTTCATGTAAATGATAAAATAGGTAATCAAGGTGGAACCATTACATCGATTCGCGAAGGTTCTATTGTAGTCTTTCAAGATAAGACACCCCAAGTTATCAGTTTAAAAAAATAGTACTGATTCAGTCAAGGAGGATTGATGAAGAATTCAAAATTAGGGATCGGTTTAATCACCATTATACTGTTCACTTTCTCATGCACAAGCGAGAAGAAAATTTCCCAAGATGACGAATTTGCGACCGAGGCTACCATAGCTGCAGCCGGGTCCGACGGCGAACTAAGCCTTGATGATACCGACAACGCCAGCACGGAATCACAGAGTACGGCACAAGGTGGCACTGATGAATTCGCCGAATTTGATAATGCCCCGGCAAAAGACACCGCAAAAAATTCAAGTGGCGAAGATGATTTGGAAAAGGAGCTTAGCCAGATGCAAGGTTCAAACACGGCAGCAACTAGTCCAAATGATGAACTTACCCTAGAGCCCGATAAGCTGCTGGACACACCACCGGCTCCGGAATTAACAAAAAACTCAAATGCTGATTTAGCAACGCCGGCTCCCGAAGTCGCAGTTCAGCCATCAGCGCCGATCGCCGAGCCTGCAATTGATAATTCAAATGCCAACCCATTGCCAAGCGCGGATTCTGTTAGCCAAATCAATTCTGTACAATATCAGGCCAATCAAAGTGGCGGCACTGTTGTTATCAACTCGTCGCAGCCTTTGCAATTCACAACTCGCATGAATTCTGCCACCAACCAGCTCATAGTTGAAGTGCAAAACTCAGTTATCCCGAAAAAGCTAAAACGCACTCTCAATACAAAAGACATGGCCTCATCTATTGGGTCCGTGGATATTTACCAAAAAGCAAATTCAAAAGTTTCGCGCTTCGTAGTTCAATTAAGACCTGGAGCTTCTGAGCCTTTAGTGCAACCAGAAGGCACTTCGTTACTTATTGTTGGCGGGGCTAATGCTGCTTACGCGGATTCCAAAGCGAACAAGGGCGATAGCGAATCAGTGGCCAGCACAACTGCAACACAACCCCAAGAAGTTAATCCTGATTTAACTTCTGAAGGAATAATGAGTTCGCAAAATTTAGAAGAGTTTTTAGCTAGCAATAATAAATTCTACGGCAAAAAGATTTCGATAGAAGCTAATAAAATTGATATCAACGATGCCTTCAAATTTTTATCAGAAGAAAGCAGCGTTAATATGATCATAGACGATGGTGTAAAAGGCGAAGTCTCGCTGAAGCTTCGTCAAGTTCCATGGGATCAGGCCTTTGTTCTTATTTTAAAATCCAAAAAACTCGGATACAAGCGACAAGGAAACGTCATCCGAATTGCCGCAGTCGATACGTTACTTAAAGAAGAAGATGATGCTATTAAATTACAAGAGGCCCGTCGCAGCAACGAGCCCCTTTCCGTACGCCGGTTCTTCATTGGCTATGCCGATATTGCGGACCTTGAAAAAAAGATCAAGGATTTTATCAGCACCTCGGTGACTTCAGCGACAGGGCAAACCACGCAGACAGCGTCACGTGGAAAAGTAATCTCAGATGTGCGTACAAGCTCTCTAATTGTCACAGAGACCCCCACAAATATGATAAAAATAGAAAAGTTGATTTTAGCTCTGGATTCACAGCCAAGACAGGTCCTCATCGAAGGCAAAGTGGTTGAGGCTCAAGAAAAATTCGCTCGGGGCCTTGGAATCGACTGGGCTACTGGCGCCCGTGATTTACCAACAGACGCGATTATTAAACCAACAACGAATTTTGTAAGTTCTGACTTAGGAATCGGCTCACTGACCTCAACATTGGGCATCGGTAAATTCGGAGCTTTAGGTAGCCTGGATGCAACGCTAAAATTAGGCGAAAAACAATCAAAAATTAGAGTATTATCATCTCCTAGAATTTCCGTCTTATCAAATCAACCGGCCACCATTACCCAAACCGTCTCGATTCAAATTCCGACGTCATCGACAACAGCGCCAACGACCGGAGCCATCCAAGTGACGTATACGACTGTTAATGCCGGTGTCAGTTTGAAAGTTACACCACAGATTTCCAACGAGGGTACAGTCGTCATGGATCTAGATATCGAACGCTCTTTCTTAAGTGATGCGATTTCCTCATCGATTGAAAAGCGAAACGCAAAAACAAAAGTGATTGTAAAAAGCGGACAAACAGCCGTTATCGGCGGAATTTTTCAAGCTGATACGACAGAATCTTCCAGTGGAATTCCATTTCTGCGGGATATCCCACTCCTTGGGTTTGCCTTTGGGGGCCGTAACGTAAATAAAAGTAAAAATGAACTTGTTATTTTCGTAACACCACGAATTCAAAAGTCCGTGCAAGCAGATACTGCTGTTGGATCAAGTCTCGAGTAATTGAAACGTAATTAAGAATTAAATTAAATGAGCTGTCAAAAACTGACAGCTTTCATTTTTTAGATTGCTGTAAGAGTACAGAGTATTCGAAGCCATTTCCAACTTATCTCCGGGCCGTAGCACGAACTGCGTACCTGACAAATTAAATATCAATTCGCCATCTAAAACTTGGATTATTTCACGCATGTGGGTGCGCATGTTAGCCATCTTTTTACCTGGAGCAACCGTAACTTCGCTACCATCCAGCCCTTCAGCCTGAAAGAGCTGTAAAATTATTTCTTTTTTAGGGTCTAATTGCGCTGTCCAACGGGTAATTTTCATAAAAAGTCCTCGATTCCTACTTTGAGACATAAATAATTTAAAGTCATCAGCGTAAATCGACGATAAAAAAACTATCGGGGGACATCTTGAAGAAACAAAACGCTGAATCAGCCTCACAAAATATGAATGAGATTTTAAAATTTCTGGAAAAAAAATCTCAGTTCAAATTTTCTTTTTCCAATGAGACGCTAGAGTTAAAACAATCGGAAGATAATAAATTTCTTGAGATCAAGAATAGCGAAATCGAAAAAGTTCTGTTCCGCCAAGATTTGGACGGATCGCAGTTTTTACAAATTAATTTCAAAATGGGCACAAAAATACTGATTACCCAGGCCCTGATTGGCTTTAAACCTCATGAAATGCCTGGTTTTGACTCATCTCGAATTCCGCGAGTCGTTACCACAGTCGACTTAATGAGCGTTTCTAAGGCAATTGAGCAGTTTTTTGACTCCGATGACGCGCCCGAAACCAAAGCAGAGATCGAAGTTTTGAAAAAAGTTTATCAAAGTATCATGCTCGGAGCTGAAAATATTGGGTTCAAAATGTCGACAGAAAAAAAATGGTTTTCAAGCATTGTGCTTACGCCAATGGCAACAGTTGCCTAGTAAATGATAAAAATGATCTAACATTCAGCTATTCTGCCGAAATACAAAATAAATATTGACCAAAAATTTAAAAAAAGAGAAACCCTTCAAACAATTATTTGGGGGCATAGCTCAGCTGGGAGAGCATCTGATTTGCATTCAGAAGGTCGCAGGTTCGATCCCTGTTGCCTCCACCAAACTTTAGTCAGTTTTTTTTAATAAACATTAAAAAAAGTATTGACCAGGGAAAATGTTTTATATAGAACAGACATCCTTGCTTGGGTTCTTTGAAAACTGAATAGCTTAAAAGATTTTGGAACTAAAGTCGTAGAACTTAATTGTATCTACGCAAATGTTTTAAATAGAGTATTATTAAATTTTACAGTTTTATAACTGGAGAGTTTGATTCTGGCTCAGAACAAACGCTGGCGGCGTGCCTAATACATGCAAGTCAAACGGGTAGCAATACCAGTGGCGCACGGGTGAGGAATACATGGGTAATCTGCCCTCAAGTTTGGGATAACAAGTCGAAAGATTTGCTAATACCGGATAAGACCACGAGATCTGCGGATTTTGAGGTTAAAGGTTTTTCGCTTGAGGATGAGCCCATGTGGGATTAGCTAGTTGGTGAGGTAATGGCTCACCAAGGCTACGATCCCTAGCTGGTCTTAGAGGATGATCAGCCACACTGGAACTGAGACACGGTCCAGACTCCTACGGGAGGCAGCAGTAGGGAATATTGCACAATGGGGGAAACCCTGATGCAGCGACGCCGCGTGAGTGATGAAGGCCTTCGGGTCGTAAAGCTCTGT
>JAYUWH010000025.1:0-6811 GCA_043753645.1 Bdellovibrionales bacterium | reverse complement strand
ACAATAACGCCTATCTTTAAGGCTAGGTCTCTGGAAGATCTCAGTGAAGAAAAAAAATGATAAGTAGTGAGGTTAAGATCCAAGAATAACCCTGGTTTAGGTTGTCACTTTGGGCGCAGGTGCATTTGTGTAATGGAGTTTCTTATTTTAACTTGGTAATTGATTTTTTTTAAGTGCCAGGACAAATCGAGTCACTGACGACTTAGGATCGTAATAAAAATCAGCCGAGTGATTCTCTGCGATCTGTTTTGATAAACTTAAACCCAAACCCGTACCTTCGCCGGCGCCTTTCGTTGTAAAAAAAGGTTCCATCATACGATCAGCTATTTCTTGGGGAATTTTTTTTCCAGAATCAATCACTTCAATTTCAAAGCCATCTTGTTCTTTGGAAATAGTGACTTTTACCCACGGATTTCTCACCTGGCTTTTAACAGCATCAAAGGAATTATTTAGTAAGTTAACTAAAACTTGAATTATTTCCGACACCCGCATGCGAATCATATCACCATCGCTAATCGCAGCCGCCATAGCTATTTCCAAATCGATATTTTTATTAAAAAAGCGTTCCCGACAAATTTCGACGGCTTCCTGAACTACTGTCTTTATAGAAACCAACTCGAAAGGATCTTTTTCAGACTTTCTTGCGATGGCCCGTGACGAATCGATAATTTTCTTAATCCGTATACTATTAACCTCAATTTGCCCAAGTCCAATTTTACATTTTTCCAGATCCACGACTCCCGATTTAAATTTTTCTAACAGTAACTGGGCTTTACCCTGAATTATTGCCAATGGATTATTAATTTCATGCGCAATTTCCGCAGCCATTTCACCAAGAGCGGCCATTTTTGACTGAGCAATTAACGAGCTTTGAATTTTCTTCAAGGCGCGTAAGTCGCTGGCACTACAGGCGTAATAAATATCTTCATCGGCAGATCCTGTTCGCACGGAAAAGAAATGTGCTAAAAAAGGAATAACCTCGTGAGTTTTTGGATGTTTAATATTTATTTCACCTTGCCATGATTTATTATCTTTTATTTTCGGAAGAATTTGCTCAACAAAAAGTTTTTGATCGCTTTCTGAAAGTAACATCAGTATTTGATTTTTTTCAGAATTCTTATTTAGTAATGCTGCGGCCGTTTTATTCAGGTATTGTGGTATCCCCAAATAGTTTGTAAATGCAAATATATCACCTGAAGAATCAATCAATGATCCCATCAGCCGTATTTGTGAATTTGCTTGGTGCTTTTCTGTGACATCGCGGACTATTCCAACCACAATCGTTTCTTTGTCATTCAATACAGCTGGAGTTTTTTTGATACTTATCTGTAAGATCGCACCATTTATCACAACTGTTTCTTCTATTTCACTAGAAAGATTTGATTTTAAAACCTCGTCATCCGTTTTCCAGTGACTGTCCGCGACGTCCTTTGAAAAGAAATCATGATCGGTCTTCCCTATAAAAATTGCTTTGGGCTGGCCAACGAACTGCTCAAGCTTTTTATTGCCAAAAATCCAGTTGTGATTTAAATCTTTCACGATAACTGGATCCGGAATAGCATCCATTATTTTTTCAAGAAAAACTTTTGACTTGTTAAAATTGATTTTCATTTCCTGCTCAGTAGTTACGTCTCGGTTAAGGCCGACGAATGCTACGACTTGATGGTTTTTGTCTTTAATATTGTAGGCTTGCGTTCTTATAAATTTTATTTTTTTACTGGCCGTGATTATTCGAAATAAAGAGTCAATATTTTCAGCTTTTTTTTGCACTTCGATCATGTATTTTTTAACTTTATTGATGTCGTCTGGATGAATTAGCGCAAACCAATCGTTGGCAGTAATTTTTAGTTCTTTTGTGGTCAATTCGTATAAATCAGCAATACCCTCATCAAAAAAAATCAAATCCTTAACAACATCCCATTCCCAGAGCCCCATATTCGCATTTGCTAATGTCTTCCGGTATTTTTCAATCTGCTCTGAATGAAAGTTAGTTGTTAAGCCGATTTGACTCCCCAACTCATCATGATAGTTGCTTCGCCCTTTAGCACAATTTCGCCAGCAGCATTGGTTGCCGTGGTGACAACGGTACCTAATCCCCGGGTCTTGTGGACAGAGGTGATTTCTAAGACAAAAGTTATTTCATCATTGATATAAACCGGATTTTTAAATTTCATTGTTTGGCCAAGATAAATTCCGCCTGAGCCGATTGTTTCATTTAGGTATCGAGAAATCAACGCGCCTAATATCATGCCATGCGCGATTCTTTTTTTAAACCGGGTTGTTGCTGCATACGCATCATTTAGATGAATCGGATTATAATCACCCGACATCTCAGCGAATTGGTGCACCATTTTATCGGTAATCTGAATAGTGCGTGTAGCCCTAAAGCCAACGTGTCGTTCTTCTGTTGCAGGATCGGTCATGCAAAAAATTCCTTTATAATATATTAGCTGCTAGTTCTGCTAATGGCGATCTTTCACCCTTAGTTAAAGTCACGTGGGCAGCAATCGACTGCCCCTTGAAGCGCTCCACGGCATGGGTCAAACCTGAATTCGCCGAATCAACATAGGGATTATCGATCTGATAGACATCACCAGTTAATACAATTTTTGTTGCAGCACCCGCACGGGTAACGATGGTTTTAATTTCATGCGGTGTTAAATTCTGAGCTTCGTCCACAATTAAATACTGTTTTGGTATGCTGCGACCCCGAATGTAAGTCAGCGGCTCAATGTTAAGCATGCCTTGATTAATCAATTCTTGAGCCCGACCAGAAGCTTTTTTGTCAGCACCCATTAAAAATTCGACGTTATCAAAAATGGGCTGCATCCAAGGATTTAATTTCTGCTCAATATCTCCGGGTAAATATCCGATATCGCGGCCCATCGGAAAAATCGGACGGGACACCAATAGTCTTTGATAGCGGCCTTCATCCAAAGTTTTAAATAATCCTGCAGCGATGGCTAACAAAGTCTTACCCGTACCCGCTTTACCAACTAAGGATACCATTTGAATTTCATCATTAAGTAGCGCATCTAAAGCAAAACTTTGCTCGACATTACGAGCTTGAATCCCCCAAATACTGTCAGGCGGGTTTAGCAATGGAATAATTGCTTTTTCTGTTAACGAATAGCGGCCAATAGCTGAGTGGTTCGGATTTGAATTATCTTTCAATATGACATACTGGTTGCCATAAACTTTTTGCTCTACTTCGATCCGCTTGGTTTTATAAAACTGATCAATTTTGTCCGGCGCTAATTCAATTTCAAGATAACCTTCGTACATGTCTCCTGATTCAACAGTCGAAGAGTCATAATCCGTTGCAAAAATACCGTAAACATCCGCTTTGATACGTAAATTTATATCTTTAGTAATTAATTCTACTTTTGTTCGTGGATGTTGTTTCTGTAAAGCTAATGCCGTGCTCAGAATTCGGTTGTCTGCTTTTGCTTGATCAAGTTCTGCCGGCAATCCTGACATACCCATATCCGTTGTGATATAAACCATGGCTTCGTGATTATCGATTTGCACACCTTGTGCGAGGCTGCCTTTATTTCGGAGCACATCAATGAACCGGCTGAATTGACGCGCGTTGCGGCCATTTTCGCCTTGATCTCTTTTAAATTTATCAACTTCTTCGATAACTGCAAATGGAATGTGAATATCCGCATCGCCAAACTTCAATAATGCAAACGCATCAAATAAAATGACATTGGTATCAATAACTACTTTGCGCCGCTTATTTTTAGTCGTCAATTCGACCTCCTGTTTGTCTGTTTAAATTCGACAATACAGTGATCGCAAAGTCACTCTTTTTGCTTGGCAGCGCTAAAGATATTTAGCGCTTGAATTTATGAAATTTTAGGCACCATCATATCGCCATTGTCTTTTTTAAGCCCCTGGCTGACGGACTCGATAAAGCGAACAAAATACTGAAGCGCAGCATCCGTAGCAGCACCCTTTTGAAAGTTAGCTCCGTGCCGTGTTACGCCCTCATCAACTTCATCTTTGACGTGTTTTACTTTTATTGAAATTGGAAAATATGTTTGATGATTTAAATACACGCGCATCGAAACATCTTCATCGACTTGAAATTGGCCATGCACGTGGTCAATATCAAAGGAAATTCCCTCTTCAGAAATGTCATAAATTGCAACTTTTAGAAGTCCTTTTTCCGGCAAAATCACCATGGCGCTAACGAATTCGGTAAGAATAGTCCGCTTAACTTCACGTCTTTCGTGAAACAAAAGTTTTTGCCGTTGCTCGTCGAAATCCATGACTTGCGGAACTTCCGGCGCTGCTTCAAATAATTTATTTGCTGCGGCCACTATTTTTAATCGCGGAACAAGATCTATAACCTTCGACATGATACCTCCATGCTACTTATTATATCGGCCTAACAGCGTATAAACTTGAGACCACTCCAGACGTAAATACAGTTGAGACTAACGCTATTTCATATTAGTTATAAAGCGTGCGAAGTCTGGCCCTTTTTATTATTATTAGCGTCCTAATTCATCTTAGCTCTTATGAGGGTGTTAATATTTTAGTCACCAATTGGCTAGAAACCCGACGACCACGAAATACTACCGAAATAGAGCTTGTACAAAATGATCCGCCAACCGTTGAAAAAGCCTTGAAAGAAAAACCAATATTACATCAACTTGATGCGCTGAATCCCATTGATAATGATCAGCCAGCGCGATTTGATTCGGAAAAAACTCAGCGGGTAAAAGTTGAAACCAAAGCTCGCGATTTTGGCTTAACCAGAAATCAAACAGTCCAGAAAAATTCAAAAATATTAAAACAAGAAAAAAAAATGGCCTTAGACAGCGACTCTGTTCCCGAATTTGTGCGGTACGTGGGTGGTACCCAATCGCACAATTCACCGTCGAAAATCAGCCAAGATTTGCCTAGCGATATTCAACAATCGGACACTACAAATTTGAACACTGATGCCAATATATACTATTCGTTTTATAATCGCGTGGAAGAACTTTATCGTGTCCGCTGGGAAGAAAGACTTTACTATTATTGGAATCGCCTTTCTTTAGATTTTAAAAAAAATAATTTGGCCGGAAAAGCGTGGACCACAACCTTTGAAGTCACATTGAAGGCCAGCGGTGAGTATCACACGGCTACAATTCTGCAATCGTGCGGTTATCCACCCTTTGACGAAGCAGCCATTTTTGCCTTCAAGGACGCCCGTTTTTTTCCAAATGTACCAAAGGCCAAGGTCGAGCCCGATGGTCTTGTACGTCTTAGGTACAGATTTCGTGTCTCTGTTGGTCCTTAACCAAAGGGCTTAGTTTATAATATGAAGATGATTCTAAAAAAACTTGTGGTGTTTGCAGCGATTTCTTTCCTAGCACCTACAAGCTGGGCCTTGATGACCGAGCTTGGATTATCCTACGGTTTTCAGAAGAAAACCTTTAATGCCTCAAATTATTATCAATCCGATTCCAAATCAGCATCCGTTTCAATTTATTTTTTAGAAAAGTTAATGTTAGAAATAAGTTATACAGATGGTTTCTACGAAGGCCAAGAATCAGACTCAACCTCTACACGAACCATTCAGCAGTCGACCAAAATGGCCGACACGTCTTTGGTATTCATGCTGCTGGATCGAAAAGGCATGATCCAACCTTACATCAAGGGCGGCGTTGCCTACATCAGTAAAAAACAAGAGATCAGATATTTAAATGCGTCGGTAATTTCCATTCCAGAATCTGCAGGGTGGGCACCAAGTTACGGCGGCGGCTTAAAGTTTGCTTTAAGTGAAAGATTTTCTATTCGGGTAGGATACGACGTTTGGCAAACTCCACTCAGCGATGGTACAAAGTCTGATGACTCAGCCCTTAAAGCCGGCTTGATGTGGGCGCTATAATAAAATGCGATATTCGTTTTGGATTTTTTTAGCAAGCACACTGATATTAACAGGCTGCCAAATTGGCTATTTAATCCGTTCAAGTTATGATCACCTGGCGATGCTGAGTAGCCGCGTACCTGTTGAAAAAGCTTTGCAGTCCCCAAATTTAACAGCGTCGCAAAAAAAGAAAATCCTAATTACCCAAGAAGCCAGAAACTTTGCCATTGAAAAATTGGCGATGAAAAAAACTACGAATTATACGCACTTTGTTCAATTGGATCGTCCCTACGTGACCTATGCGGTGATGGCTTCGTACAAATGGAAATTTGAATCTTATCTTTGGACATTTCCGATCATTGGAAAAGCACCCTACAAAGGATATTACAACGAAGTGTCCGCGCAGGAAGAGGCCGCTGAGATGAAAAAGCAAGGATTTGATGTTTATGTTCGCGGAGTGCCGGCTTTTTCAACGCTTGGTAAATTAAATGATCCACTTTTATCATCGATGTTAAGTTACAAAGAGCATGATCTGGTCAGCACCATCATTCACGAGCTGACGCACACAACTTTATTTATAAAAGACAATATTGATTTTAACGAACGCCTGGCTGTGTTTGTTGCTAACAAAGGGACTGAGCTGTTTTACGCACAAAAAGAAGGTTCAGATTCGGTGACTTTAAAACTTATCAAAGATGAAAATGCCGATGACCAAAAGTTTTCGGCATTTATAACGGCTGAACTTGATCAACTTAAATTATGGTACGAGCAATTTGACAACAACAAAAAATTATCGGCCGAGGACAAAGAAAAAATTCGGCAAGAGCGTTTCGAATTGATTCGCCAGCATTTTACTAAAAATTTAAAAGAAAAACTAAAAACGAAATCGTACTCAAAATTTGCCACGGGCGAAATGAATAATGCCATGCTTGGAACCTATCAAAC